>CALFMA010000633.1 GCA_937880065.1 uncultured Ruminococcus sp. | reverse complement strand
GCGGACGGAATGAAAAAGATGAGCAAGTAGCTCCGCCCATGTCAAGTGAAGAACGCCATAACGCGCGTCAGGCACAGTCGAAACCTGTACTTGAAGCTTTTAACGCATGGCTTGACACAGTGGAGCCGGCAGGAGGCTCGAATCTTGCGAAAGCGGTACAGTATGCAAAGAACGAGAAGAGATACCTGTGCCGTTTTCTGGAATCGGGAGATATCCCGATCGACAACAACCGTGCGGAGAACGCGATCCGGCCATTTGCGGTAGGGCGGAAGAACTGGCTGTTCAGCAATACGGCAAACGGTGCGAAATGCAGTGCGGCGTTGTACTCCATTGTTGCCACGGCTCAGGCGAACGAGCTGGATGCGGAGCGGTTTTTGACGGACTTGTTTTCGAAGCCGGCGGGGACAATTTTGCTGCCTTTTGATACATAATACACATCATGCTCACCGCCAGTAAAACGGTGAGCCTGTTCTTTTGTAATTGGACGTCAATTATTTGACGGGTACAATCAAAATTACCTCAGCTGTCATACGCCCGTAGTAATATCATTCAGCGGTAGAAAAAAGACTGTGGAATACACAGCCTTTTTTCTCATTTCATGTAAAGCTTATGTCCAAATGGGACGGAGCATACTGTCATTTACCGTAATGTTCTGTACCAAAGAGGACCTTGTCAAAGAAATCTCTCGTTGTATCTTCGCCAAGCTGTTCTTTGAAAACGTCAGTAGAAATACCGCCGTTGGAAATCAAGCCGTCGGAATATTCTTTGCAAAGCTTTCTTTTTGCAGACATTTCTTCTTCGTTCAGCGTTGGAAGTTCTTTTGATGCACTCAGAACTGTTTCGAATCCGTCACAGAGCATTTGGTCAAGTGTCGGGTCATCTTTTGCCTTACCGATTTTATAGAATCCAACTGTTTTAAGTGAATCATACCATGCAGGTGTTGGTGTAGTATCTTCCAATTCTGAATATTTTTCTTTTACTGCTGATAAATCGGATAATAGTGACTGATAGGCTTCGTCTTTCAGCTCAGGTACACAGTCATAAAATTCAAGATAAGAAGTTCGCTTTCCGAATTGATACATATAATCGGCAGAAATCAATGGAAGATTTTTTTCAATTGGTGTGAGAATAATAGTTGCCATTTGCATAAAGCCCATATTTACTTTCATTACAGATAAATTTCCGACACCCTCTACAGAATATTGCTGAACATCGAACTTGAAGATATTGTAAACTTTGATTTCTTTGTAGTTTTCAGGATCTTCGGGAGTTAGTGTGTACTCCTGAGATATGGCGGAAAGTGCGGCATCAACAGTCTTATCCATTGCCTTGACGTTCTTTGCGGAAAAGATCGCAATTACAATAACAACAATTAAAATCAAGGCGAGAATAACGAGAAGAATTTTCCTGATTAACGGAAAACGGCGGGGCTTGTCAGCGGCATTAGTTTTTTTCATACAAAACACTCCTTTTTTTAAATGAAATACTCGTGCTTAATATACTTATGCATTATAGCGTAAGTAAGAGTATAACAGCATATAGTTCAGCAATTGAACTGTTCATAATTCAATTATAGTACTTAAATTTTATATTGTCAAGACAAAAAGTCATAAATATTTATTTAATTCATTGAAATGTATTTACTTTTCATTGAGCCTATTTATTTCCCATTCTTTATGAAGTAAATACCATTTTTCGTTGTGTGTTCCTAATGCTCCGATTTGTCGTGGATGTGCAAGGGGAAGTACTTTAATAACTTTATCACGAATTTGAACAGAAAAGGTATTGCCATATCCATAACGCTCTGTGAATTCTTGAAGTGATGAAAAATCTATATCAGTTACACGATTCAAGTACTGTGAAATAGGAATATCACCAAGCAGTACAAGCAATGGTGCTTGTGATTCCATAAGTTCATCTGTAATTTCTGCTGCACGTTCTTCGTCACAGAAAACAGTAGGACGCTTGGGAATCGTCACAGGATTCAGATTATACTTCTCAATCAATGGAGTATAACGCTCACGAATTGCTTTTTCCTGACTCGGATTTATTCTTGTTTCCGGAAGTAAATCACACAACCAGGCATCATCACGTGTAAATCCAAGTGGGGCAAGAATTTGCTTATCCAATACTTTTGCTGATGGACCGTTCAACTGACTGCTGGCTGGAATCAGTTCACCAAGTTCGGCAGGAATTTTAATTCCGTCAATGATTTGTTTTGCTTCTTCAGGGTTTCCGTCCCAGAAAATACGTGGTTCGCTGGCAACTGCAAGTGCCTGACAGATAACTTTATTTCCTTTCTTCCACTTTGCGTGTACTGCACTTGCATAAACGCCAAGAACTAAAACATGTTTTGCAGAACGGTCTTTTTGTATCAATCTTTGAACCTTTTGTCCAAATGGGTATTGCATTAATTTCAGCCTCCTAAGGTATTCATTAAGACAATTATACCATATCAGTTTTTAAATTGCAATAAGTTTTTAGAGTGTGTTTATTTCATAAATTTATCAATAATCCTGAATACCTGCGCACAGTAAAAGCAAGATTTCTTTTAGCATTTTCGGGATTCATAGTATCATCGGAGATGCAGATATTGCGTAAAATTGGAAAATATGCTTCAATTTCGCTATTGTTGCAAAG
>CALFMA010000632.1 GCA_937880065.1 uncultured Ruminococcus sp. | reverse complement strand
CGGCCTTTGGTGTCACCAAACTTTTTCTTCAAATACGGATACATCGCACCTCGCCAGCCAACCTCTTCTCCTAAAGTAACAAATATATTCAGAAAAGGTGCAATTGTCACAGCCTGAATCGACGTAATCAGCAGATACATTGGTATCGTAATACCCTGTGCCTCGAACTGTTCCGCTGCTCCCGCTTCCTCTAAAAGACCTCTTAAAGTTAAAAATTCAGAGTCAAATGTGTTCGGAAAAATTAAAAAGAACAAGCCACCACCAAGTAAGCTTAGTAAAGCAGGTATCCAAAGTGCAAAGAACACATATCTGATTTTACCTTTCAAATGTGGTATCCACCCCATACCCTTTAGCGGAATTCTCGCCACGATGACACCAAGAAACGGCATATACATGGTAATCGCCATGACAGCTGTAAACACCATCTGATTTCCATTGTTACTAAAAATACTTGCAATGATTTCCAAAATCCAAGCCAGACCAAATGCTGTTGCCATATAAATCACAAATTGTTTTTTCACACGAATAGCCCCCTTCGTCAAATTCAAGTTCGTCTGTCAATTAATCATAATATTACCGATAAAAAGTCACTAATATCAAAAACAGACTTTACAACTATCCCACTAAAATCGGGAGATTTTGCTATTTCACAACAAATGAATAAACAACAGGAATCATTATAATAACGGTCATTAAAATCAAAGCAGGAATATACATACCAAGGAGGGAAACGGGCAGAAGAACAATTCCGCCGATTGTCCAGACAAAGCCTGCAAAACGATGTGTCTTGTCCCATATTCTTTCATCAGAAAGGGTACGGGGCGTTTTTATTCCAAGGAAGCTGTTCTGTCTTGTTTTAGGCATATAATTGCCGATTACAATGAGTAAAACAGAAATAAGAAGTCCTGTAACTGCACCTACATTCGTCAGCTTTTCAAGTGCATAGAGGATTATCATTCCCTCCATTACAAATGCAAGCACAGGTATTATAAAGCGTACCATTGTGTTGGCTTTTCTGTTGTTTTCCGTGCGTTTGTCGGTGCTTGTAATCAGACAGCATATAATCTCCATAACTGCCAGAAATACAGGCAATGCCACAATAGCCGCCAGTTTGGGCATATAGCTGTCAGGCTCGTTTGTCATATTAAAATGAGTTGCAACTTTCTCGGGCAGTTTGTTGTATACCACAAATCCCGGAATTACTGCACAGAGCGTCAGAATAGTTGCAAATATATCGGTTTTAGTCAACATCTTTTTCATAATTATCCTCCAATTCTCCCTCTTTGCTGTCTGAATGGGATATGAACTGTGCTGTCCACATCATTATTTCTTCAAACACCGAGGTATTTAACGTGTAATAGATGAAATTTTTTTCTCTTGTTTCGTGTACAAGCTCCGCATTTTTCAGCTGTTTCAGGTGATAGGAAACAGTCGCCCCTGTCATATCAAACTTTGCGGCTATTTCCCCTGCGGATTTTCGACCCTCACGGAGCATTGTCAATATTTCACGCCTTGCGGGATCTGACAAGGCTTTAAATGTTTCAGGAAACCCCATAGACTCCCTCCTTTTGTGATTTTAATTTTAGTACGCACTATTTAGAAAATTTTCTATTTAGAAATTTCTCTAAATATATAATATCACATTTCTCAGCCTTTGTCAAGGGGTATTTTGAAATTTTTCTAAATACTTTTCACAGGACGGATAATTACTAAATGACGGATTTCAAAATAATAGCGTATTATCGCAATAAAGCGTTTCGGGATTTGTTTCGGCAGCTGTCTATTTAGACGACTTATTTTATATAACATCAAATATCATTTTACTGTATACCTAATTTCAATTAAACAAAACCACTATATTATATGATTTATTAACAGAATTTCAACAGAACGATATATTTTGTGTAAATGCATAATTTTTTTACCGTGAATATATACAAACATCACAAAGATTGTTTGTTTCATATAGAGAATGGTAAAATTATAACATCACAATACATTAACGCATTAACAAAGCTATCTGCAGGTGAAATAGATTATATTAATGGAACAATTGTACTAAGAAATAAACGACTACTCATAACTGAGGGTCCTAATGATAAGAGATATATAGAGAAAGCTTTGGATGTATTCTGCAATAAAGATGAAAGATATAAGGCCTTACGCCAGATAGCGATTATTCCTAGTAATAGCGCGGGGAATGCTGACACTTTTTACGAGCAGGTTTTAATGCCACAAATTGAAAAATACGATAAAATTGTTTTTATCTTTGATTATGATGAAGGTGGATATAGTGGTTGGAAGAAAATTAGCGGAAAAGGTGAACCAAAATTAGAAGCATTATTTTATCAAGAAAATTATAGTATCAACCTTGATACTGGGAATGCACCTCAAAAGCCAAATTATATATTAGGAGAAGACTTTTTTGCTCCATAATCGTATAAAAACAAGATTGATGAAGTTCACCTTGAACGCAAAACGATTCATAAAGATTTTCGAACCTTTACAACAAACATATCTTCTACCATAAAAACATATATTGAAAGCAATTACAAAAATTTTGCAGAAGACGATTATG
>CALFMA010000631.1 GCA_937880065.1 uncultured Ruminococcus sp. | reverse complement strand
TGCATTTTCTGAAAACTGCAAATGGGTGACATTAAGCTCCGAAGCCTATGAACAGGGCAATCGCACTGCACAGGCTGATACTGCAAGAATTGCAAAAATGCTGAAAACCACCTGTATCAACACAACCGTTATCGACAGCGATTGTGCAATGCTTGACCTTTACAATGATAAAGGAAAAAAGGCAGACACGTTAGTTATGGGACGAGCTGATGATTATCTCGGAGATGATATTCCAGCACCTGCCCAAGCAGTATGGGAGCAGTTTGTTTCACCTGATAGCACATGGGAGCAGTTCATGTCCGTTGTGCAGGGAGATTATGTTTTCGTAGAGGACGGATTATCTGAACTTGCTCCTGTTATCGGAATGGACAGCGATAATATCCTTTTTGAGTATGAGGATGCTGATGAAAGCAATGAGAAGTTATGCTATCTGTCGTTCAAAAAGGCTGCTTCAAAAAAGGAAAAAAAGCCGACTTTGAATTCTTTATTTCAGCAAATCTGGGGGGCGGAGCTTGAACCACTGGGTTTTAAGAAGCCAAAGCTTCGTCTGCCCTATTACATTCGAGTGATTAACGATGAAATTATTCATGTTGTCGGAATTCACGATATGAAGTCACACCTTGTGGCATTTGGCGGAATTGCTACAGTTTATCGTAAAGAACTTTGCCTGAATCATTCATTCCGTCAAAACGAAAGGTGGCTTAGAAACTTAATGAATTTCTATGTTAAGTGGCGCATATCAGATAAGCCGTTTCATCAAGAAGTTCAATCAGGTTTTCATTACCATGAATATATTGAGTCACAGCCTTTATCAAAAGCGGTTCAGGATGCGTTGAATGAAACTATGACGTGGATTGTACCTGTTCTGGATAATATAAAAACACTTAAAGATGTTGCAGATTATGGTGAACGTGTATTTCATAATCATATCTCTATTATTTCATTACCATTAAATGAATCTCTTGCTGCACCATATAGTGACGCAGCTATAAAATTTATTTTGGATGATCCACTTGCTGACCTTGAACAACGATACTTAACTTCATTAAAAATCGTAGATGAAGAAAATATACGTTATAATCGCACACAGGAAGAAATATTACGAAATCGGAAAAAATATGAACAGAGATATAATGAATCCTGTAAAAATCTTCATATGTTTCTTGAAGATGAAGAAATGCATAGTCAGACACTTGAAGAACTTGCAAGGCGAAAAAAGTATAACCTTGAAATGCTCAAATCCTACGGCATTGATTTTGAAAAAACTCAGCCAAAGAAAGAGAAAAACTAAAACAACTGGGAATAATATAACAAACTCCCCCTGCCGACAACAGGGGGAGTTATTATATGGGATATTGTCTTAAACCTGTGCATTAAAGAGATTTTTCAATGCGTATACAACATCATCAGAATCTGCATTAACACTTGCGGCTTCATTTATAGCCGAAAGCTTGCCGAGTTCTTCAAGATTTGCATTATATCCGATTGTATAAATAGGTATTTCAAGTGCTTGAATAATCCGTGAAATATCTTTGAGAGAGCAGCCGATATTTGTTTCACCGTCGCTGAGAACGAACATCATAATTTTAGCGTCGGGGTTCTCCTCCTTTGCCTTGATAAGCATATCTGCGGCAACTGCAACTCCGTCAAATGTGGCTGTACTTCCGAATGGGGAAATATCTTCAACCGCACCTGTGAAATATGAACGGTGGTTGATGTCAAACTTTCCGATAGGCAGATTAATCTGAACATCATTATTATATGTAACAAGTCCTATACTGTTATCCTCACCGATATACTGTGACGCATTTATAAGTGAGCGTTTCAGCTGAGCAATAGGCTCGCCGTCCATACTTCCCGATGTATCCGCTACGAAAACAGCTACAACAGGTCTGCCTGCATCCTTTTCCTCTTTCCACAGCTTCTGTGCGGAAATAAGAGATGTACCTGCAATGTCGGGAATGTCAGACTTGTAATTCTTTATCTGATTAAATCCGTATTCATCTGCAAGCTTCTGTGATTTGCTGTTCTTGCAGTAATCCACAAACATATCAAGAAGTTCTTCCTGAGATGATGTAAGGTCACCAAGGGCATAAACAGGGTTGTTATGCTCCACGCCGAATGGAATAAACTTGTAATTCTTCAATGAGGGGTCATTGTAAAGGGTCTGATTTTCCATAATAAAGGCATCCAGCGCACCTGATTCCGCAGCCTCTCTCATTTGCAGAGTTGTATATGCCACAAATGGAACATTTGCCTGAAAATCTACAAAGGATTCCACAGCCTCTGTGCTGAGAATATCATTGCTGTCAAAGCAGTTCAAAGCTGATACAAGGAAGTTAAGTCCTGTTGATGACGCATATGGGTTTGTGTAGCCCATAGCAATTTCACCGTCAATAGTTGCCTGTATTACGGTATTTATTGAAACTGAACCATACTTTGACTCAATTTCAGAATATGTATCTTTATCAACAAGTATACCTGCGGTGTTGCTTACTATACTTTCATCTACAAGTTCAATATCAACGCCCTCAGCTTCAATCATATCGCCCCACAACTCATTTGAGGGTGTGAATACTTCGGGAACATACTTTCCCGATTTGATATAGTCAACGGACAGTCCCGATGCAACAGGGCGGACAGATACAGACACAGTATATCCGTTTATCTCAAATTGTTCACGGTTGAAATTTTCAGCTACTTCATTAAGCCAGCCGTCAGTTCCCTTGCTGGATTTCTCGGTAGATGAGAAAATCTCAATGTCAAGCTGACCATTTCCGTCAACGCTTAACGGATACTTCGATATATCGGGCAATTCGTCAATAAGCGATGTTGAACCAATCTGAACCTGTGCCTTTCTCGGCTGAACCTCCGTAACATTGATTTTTTTCAGAAGCTTAGGTAAATCCTCTAAAGCCTCCTCCTTTGAAATTTCCCTTGCACTTTTGCCGATATTTTTGGTGAGGAAAATACCTCCGCCTACGACACCTGTAACAAGTACCGCCATAAGTGCCATTGTACCCGCAATTTTCTTTTTGTTATCACTCATATTAATCCCTATCCTTTCATGGCTTTTATGCCAAAATCATTAAAACTCATCAGTTTCCCCATTTGTACGGATTTCTCTGAGAGATTCGGTAATTGTTTGCAGACTCAATGTTGTATTGCTCTCTGAAACATCACCAAGCATTGCAATTTCATCTATGAATTTGCGGAAAACATCGAGATACTGCTCATTTGTGTTTATAAGCTTATTTATGTAATCTCTGCTTCTTGCAAAATCATTTCTGTCATTTTTATCAAATATCAGAAGTCTGTTAATCAGACGGTTGAAATTTCCGAACATATTTGACTGCACCTCGTCAATGGCAGAATCAAATGTCCTGTCCTGTGAAAGTGCTTTCAGCTTATCTTTTCTTGAATTGAAAAGTTCAAGCTGTTTCAATGCCACATCAATCTGCTTATTGAAAGGTGTATTCATACCTTTCCAGCCCTTTAGTGCATCTTCAAAATCATCATAATCGGCATTTTCCACATTCTTAATCCGTGGCTTTTTATATGCCGAGGAAAGAATGAAGTAGTTGCCTATGATAAATATTACAATACTTGCAATTATAATAATAATTCTTACTAAATTATCAAGCTGCAAAATTCCCTTTGAAAGCAGAATTACATCAGCAACTGCAAGTATTAAATTGAAGCCGAGCAATAATGGCAGTTTCTGTAAATTCATAAATTCACCCCTATATATAACTAATGTAACTATTTTATCACACTATCGCAAAAAAGTCAAGCGTTTTCCTGCCATTTGCCTATTGCAATGATTTAGACAAAATTTTATGTCAAACTATTGACAATTATATGAAAGTATTGTATAATATATATATCGCTGAAATACAGCGTGTGCGGCATCCGCAAGCCGCAAAAACATATGATATGGAGGATTATTTTATGGTAAAATTCATCATTCCCGGCATTGTTATAGCTGCGGTGCTTATTCTTATTCTATCCCTCGGCTATATCAAAGCTCCACCCGATACTGCGTACATCATTTCAGGTCTGCGTAAGAAAATCATCATCGGAAAGGCAAGTATCAGAATTCCTTTCTTCGAGCGTGTAGATAAACTGAAACTTCAGCTTATCGCCGTTGACGTAAAGACTTCAAGTGCTGTTCCCACCGCTGATTACATCAACATCAATGTTGACGCTAACGTAAACGTAAAGGTCAGCAGCGATCCACTGCTTATCAAGCTTGGTGCAGAGAACTTCCTCAACAAAGAACCTGTTTATATAGCAAAGGTTGCACGTGAAGTTCTTGAAGGTAATATGCGTGAAATCGTTGGTCAGATGACTCTCGAAGCAATGGTAAACGACCGTAAGGCTTTCGCTGAAAAGGTACAGGAGAATGCGGCTCCCGACCTCAACAGAATGGGTCTTGAAATCGTTTCATTCAACGTACAGAACTTTACTGATGACCAGAACCTTATCGAGAACCTCGGTATTGACAATACCACAAAAATTCAGAAGAAGGCAGCTATTGCCCGTGCGGAATCTGAAAAGGAAATCGAAATCGCTAAGGCTCAGGCTAAGAAAGAAGCTAACGACGCTAAGGTTCTTGCTGAAACTGAAATTGCACAGAAGAACAATGAACTTGCAATTCGTCAGGCTGAACTGAAAAAAGAAGCAGATACACAGATGGCTATTGCCGATGCTGCTTACGAAATCCAGAAGGAAGAGCAGCGTAAGACAATCGAAATCACAAAGGCTAACGCTAATATCGCTGCATCTGAAAAGGATGTTGAACTTAAAACTAAAGAAGCAGAGGTTAAGGAAAAATCTCTCGATGCTGAAATTAAGAAAAAGGCTGAGGCTGAACGCTATAAGGCACAGCAGGAGGCTGACGCTAAGCTTTACCAGTTAAAGAAGGAAGCAGAAGCTGACCGTTTCCAGCGTGAGCAGGAGGCTGAGGCACAGAAGGCTGAGGCTGAGGCTCAGAAGTTCGCAAGAATGCAGGAAGCCGAGGGTATTGCTGCCGTAGGTCAGGCTGAGGCTGACGCAATCAGAGCGAAAGGTCTTGCTGAGGCTGAGGGTATCAACGCTAAGGCTGAAGCTATGAAGAAGTATGGCGAGGCTGCTGTTCTCGAAATGTACTTCAAGGCTCTCCCCGAAGTTGTTCGCAATGCTGCTGCTCCCCTTGAAAATGTTGATAAGATTACAATGTACGGTGAGGGAAATTCCAGCCGTCTTGTAGGCGATATCATTAATTCCACAACAAAGATTACTGATGGTCTTACTGAGGCTACAGGCGTTGATATCAAGGCTATCCTTTCTGGATTCCTTGGCGGTAAAATGGCATCTGCACAGGCTGCACCTGCTGAGCCAAAGGCTGAAAGCACCTATAATTCCTATCAGGAAGTTCCCGACGGCGATTACGTAATTGACCGTTCAGGCTATACAGACTACACAACAGATACAACTGAATAATAAATCAGGGTACCGAGAAAAAAATCGGTACCCTTTTTTATACAAACTTATACCAATCTCTAAAACAACAGTAGATAAAGGGCATAAATACTGCCTGTCGTCGTTGGACTTCCTCAGCATACGACACTATG
>CALFMA010000630.1 GCA_937880065.1 uncultured Ruminococcus sp. | reverse complement strand
GTCCGTCGTTTCTTTCCAGACCAATGGTCAGCTTTTGGCCGCCCTCTTTTGCACCTGCGGCTTCAAAATCGCGGTAAACGATCGCCATCGGCATAAAGCCGGGATCGAGCGGAGCATTCATTTTAAGCTTCATAAATGGTTCTTCCTTTCTTTATGGTTCTTACGATATTGATGTTTTCGTCGGCAATAATGATGTCAGCATCCTTGCCTGTCTCCAAAGAGCCGATGCGGTCGGCACAGTGAATGGAGGTGGCAGGGTTGAGGGATGCCATCTTGAACACCTCATTTACGGGGAGGCTCGTGTGGTCGAGAACGTTCTTGACCGCGTTGTTGAGCTTGAGCACGCTACCTGCGATGGTGCCATCGGCAAGACGGCATTCAATTCCCTTGAGGAAGATGGGTTGTCCGCCAAGATCGTATTCGCCATCGGGCATACCGCCGGCGCGGGTGCAGTCGGTGATGAGCACCATCTTGTCGCCCTTTACCTTGGCGACGATGGAGTACAGACCGGGATTGATATGGAAGGTGTCTGCGATAACCTCGGCAGATACGTTATCGGACGCGAGAGCCGCGCCAACGACTCCGGGACCGCGGGGAGTGAGAGGAGTCATAGCGTTGAAAAGGTGGGTGGCATGCTTGACGCCTGCATTGACTCCTGCCATAGCAGTTTCATAATCTGCAGATGTGTGTCCCATAGAAACAATCACGTCTGTATCGCGGCAAATTTCACGGATAGCAGAAAAATCCTGCGTATCTTCTTCGGGAGCGAGGGTGATGGTTTTTATGATATCCGCATATTCCTTGACAAAAGCAGCATCCGGCTTGAGTATGTATTTAGCATCTTGAGCACCTTTTTTGCTTTCGCTTATAAAGGGTCCTTCGGCATGACAACCTAAAATCGCACTGCCGTTCCAATTTTTGCTTTCTTCTTTAAGAGAGCGACAAACCTCAAGTGCCTTACGGATAACGGACATATCTTCCGTCATGGTCGTGGGGAGGTAACCCGTAACACCATTGGCAAGAATACCTTTTGAAATTGTTCTGATGCTTTCCTCTTCACCGTCGCAGACATCCTTACCGAGATAACCGTGAATATGTAAATCAATAAGGCCGGGAGCAACGTAGCCGCCCTTTGCATCAATGATTTCAGTGTCGGCAGGAATGCTGTAAGCCGGAACAACACCTTCAATTTTATCACTAAAAAGAAGGGCGCAGTTTTCAGCTATTCTGTCTTTAAGAATAATTTTTCCGCCTATTATTGCTTTCATTGTTTCACTTCCTTAAGCATAAAACATATTATTATAATTTTATCAAATAAGACGGAACTTTTCAATAGTTTTCACAAAAGAAAAGGAGATGGTGTAAAATCAACATCTCCTTTTTTGTCGGTTATTTTCAATTGATTCTATATGTGTTTCGGTCTAAATCAATAACAACTGTTGTGCCGTCAGAATAAGTAGCTTTTTGTTTACGGTAGCTGCCGAGAAATTCGTGCTTCACCATCTCCTTGTTGTAAAGCTTTGCCTGTAATTCGCAAAGAGGCTTAATGCGTTCAAGTTCTTTTTTCAGATCTTCGTCACTCATCATTTCTATATCTGCAGTGCGCTTATCTGTTCCGATTTTACAAAGTGAATTTCCGTAAGGGTGAATATACGGCATACCTGCATTCAAAGCTCCGTATAAATCTCCGTCTTCACCTTTAGGGATACCCCAGTTGTTAAACCAATTCCACGGAACCATTATACAGTCATGGTACACAAGGTTCCCGAGAGGAATAGGAATGCCCACGGCCTTGCCGTTTTCCTGAGGCTTTAATGCGTGAGGTCCGTGATGAACAAGGGCAAGATGATTAAGAAGCTGCATACCGGGTTCTTCCGAAGACATTATAAGTCCTTTTTCGTTGAGATAGTCAAAGCAGGCGCCTCTGTGTTTTATACTTTCTTCTCTTGTTATTCTGTGATCATTGTGGAAGCACTCATCGCCTTGCATAATAGAAAAAACATCAAGATATGCTCCCTGAACATCAATGCCGTGTTCTTCAAGCTCGGTATAAGTCTTCCTGACAGCATCCAGAGCAAAAGCTGAACAAAGATAGCTGTGTTCGCCACCGTCCCATATTGAGCAATAGGGATTGGAACCGTCAATATTGGTTACCGCTTTGTTTTTGTCAAAAACGGGACTGTCATAATAATAGTCCCGGTATTGGTCATGAAGAGCAAACACATATCCAAGCTCACGGCAAGCATCGGAAAAAATCTTAAATCCGTCCCAACCGCCTGCTTTCTCACAAGGAGGAAGAATATAGGGGTGCTTGTTGTCATATCCGTCTTTGCCCCAACCGTCAGTATGAATATAAAGCTTGTCCAGACCGAGAGCCTTAAGCTTTTTAATTTGTTCTGCACGCTCACAGAATGTAGCACAAAGGATTTCATTAGATCCGTTCTTGTCATAGAACTGGGATTTTTCATTGATTTTTGAGAAAATCTTATGGTGCAGAACAGGTGCACCGATAATATTTCTGATGTTGGGATTTTTTTGAATTTTTTCATCAAGGGTAACTAATTCGTTTCTTTCAAAGAGATAGTTACGGTAATCCTTGGCAACTGTGTTATAATCTCCGTTATTGTGAAAAATAAAGAGTATTCTTCGTTCATAAGAGAGCTTGCCCAAAGAGGACTGCCAATAGGCGGTGTTAAGAAACGCCCCATGCCTTCCGAAGGAAGTACATACGGATGCATCATAGGGTGTTTCAACCACAGCTGAGTATGTATGGCCGTCACATACTCTGCCCCAAATCGGCAGATAACATTCGCCTGTATTTATGGGCCTTTTGACATTTTTGTAGCTATGATTGACAAAATAATTCTTTTTATATCCGTCGGGAAGAATAAAACCCTGACGCATTGAATCGACATGATAGGAATTGCTGCCTTTTATTCTTGAGTTAAACGGTGCAGGAAAACAAAGACCTTGAATTTCGCAGCCTATTTCGTCTTCTGTTTTAACAGAAAAAACAACTTCGTTTTCTCCTGTGACTTCAGCAGTGCAGATTAGCGTAAAAGGCAATTTCTCACCGGCAAGGAAAAAATCAGAATATCTTGTTACAATTCTATTATCTGAATACTCTGTTTTTATGCTTTTGGCAGATTTGAAAGGTATATCTTTATTTTTTTGTTTGCTGTCGATACTTTTGCAAACGGAAACAAAAGCCTTTCTTCCGTCACTTATCCATGAAAATCCGTTATAACAAACCTTATAAGAATCATTTTTTTCATTATAACTAATTTTTATTTTTTCTTTCATCAGAAACTATCCTTTCCAAAAATATTACCATACAAATTATACTCTTAATATTCTGACAAGTCAATTCTTTATATCCTAATCCTCACCGCAGACACACCGCCCATTTCAGGCTTTTTCTCCATAAACCCATCAGGTATCTTGTTTTCATAGCTTTCCATATATGTTGCAGAGCCGAAATAAGCAGAGATGTTCGTCCTCGGCATAATAACCCACTCACAGTCAGGATCTTTGTTTGCGATATAGTATTCGGCAAGAGTAATCATAAGCCGTTCTGTTTTTCCATTTACGCCGTAAGCCTTGATTTTTTGCAGTGTTTCATCGGGTAGCACAACCGCTTCAGTACGCAACGGACCGAGAACAAGAGCATCTGCAATAGCCGTATCAAAAAGTAGAGGGAAATCAGCTGATGAACGGTTGTTGTAAATCGAATACTGGTACTGTATCAGCTTGTTAGCCCAAGTGCTTTCAATAGCTTTTAAGGTCTTCTTTTCGG
>CALFMA010000629.1 GCA_937880065.1 uncultured Ruminococcus sp. | reverse complement strand
CGCTACGCTCAAAATGACAACTACCTATATTGTCTATTCACTTAATGGGAATGCTAAACGGACTTTGAAAAGGTCACCGTCAATTTGAATATCGAGTTTACCTTTTTGAACTTCGGTAAGGGATTTTGCTATTGAAAGTCCTAATCCGCTACCTTCGGTATTTCGTGAACTGTCGCCACGGACAAAGCGTTCCATAAGTTCATCACCTGAAATATTAAGTGGGTCTTTTGAAATGTTACGGAAACTGATTTCTGCCATTTTGCCATTTCGTTTTGCATCAATATAAACACGGGTGTTTGGTTGTGCATATTTTGAAATATTGTTGAGAATATTATCAAAAACTCGCCATATATGACGATTATCTGCCATTACAAGTAACAAATCGTCAGTTTTGTTAAGCACAACCTGCAAATTACTTTTTGAGAACTTTTCGTCATACTCGCCAAGTGCTTGTGAAAGCAAAATACCAAGTTCAAGTTGTGTAAGATTTACATTTACATTACCTGTTGATGCCTTTGAGGCTTCAAGCAAGTCTTCAATAAGTTTTTTAAGTCTTGCAGATTGACGGGATAATACGCCTATATACTCTTTGGCAGTTTCGTTTTCGATTTCTTCTTTTTCAAGTAAGTCAACATAGTTGATAATTGAAGTTAAAGGAGTTCTTAAATCGTGGGAAACATTGGCAATTAAATCTCTCTGAAGCCTGTCTACACGAGAAAGTTCCTTTTCCGCATAAGTAAGGGCATCTGCAAGCTGTTTTACTTCAAGGTATCCCCTGCCGTCAAACTTTGTATTGAAATTTCCCTTTGCAAGGCTTTCTGCCGCTAAAGTTATATTGTCAATAGGTCTGGCAATTCTCCGCGACACAAAAAGCGAAATGAAAAATGCCATTATAAGCAGCAGGAAAGTAACTGTCATAAGCTGCCTTTTGATAATTTTAACTGTTGAGCCAACAGGCACAAGGGCTGTATTTATAAAAAGGTAGCCGTCGGGATTGTCGGTATTTCCCAATGCACAGCCGTGAAGTACCATAAAGTAATTTTTATGGGCATTCTGTAATTTACGCCATATTGGGTAATTTCCGTTTTTTTCTATTTCAAGCTGATAAGCGTAAGTGCTGTTTGGCTTGTCGTGGATTATACAGTCAACGGAATATTCTTTCGTATATTTTGATCTGCCGTAGCGGTCTACGATTTCAATGCACAAGTCGTTTTCCATAGCGATTTTTCCAAGATTTTCGCTGAAATTAACAGGTGTATCGTTTTCATAGGATTCTATTATAAGTGAAGCTGCAGCCTCAACATCGCTGATTTTCGATATTGTATAAAACTTCTCCATAAATAGAATCTGAAACAGCCACAAAAGAATAAAAACTATGAAAGTAAATCCCATAAAATAAATCCATATGCTGAATTTAAGGGGAATTCTTCCGAATGCCGCCTTTATTCTTTTAATTAGCTTCAAACTTGTAACCCATTCCTCTCAGCGTAACAATGAATTTACGATATTCTCCAAGGCTGTTGCGAAGCATTTTTATGTGTGTATCAACAGTTCGGTCATCGCCGAAAAAGTCATAGCCCCATACTTCTTCAAGAAGCTGATCTCTTGAAAGGGCGATATTCTTGTTTCTTACAAGGAAAAACAGCAAATCGTATTCCTTTGGAGTCATTGAAGCCTTTTCGTGGTTTACATAAACCTCTCTGCCTGAAATGTCAACTTCAAGTCCCTCAAATACGTATTTGTCAAGCTTGCCGCTATTAACATCTGTTGTATTTCTTTTCAGAGCAACTTTTACTCTTGCCATAAGTTCCTTTGGTGAAAAGGGTTTTACAACGTAGTCATCAATTCCAATTTCAAATCCGAAAAGCTTGTCATATTCCTCACCTCTTGCGGAAAGCATAATTACAGGGATATTCTTGGTTTTGCGGATTTCCTTGCAAGCTGAATATCCGTCAAGACGGGGCATCATTACGTCCATAATAATAAGGTCATAATTGTTATCGTGGCAGAGATTTACTGCCTCCATTCCGTTTTCAGCCTCAGTTACCTCATATCCCTCGAATTCCGCATATTCACGGACAACCTTGCGGATATTGATTTCATCGTCAACTATTAAAATATGTGCCATTTTATATTCCTCCATTTCATTAACACCGCTATGCGGATTGTCATAAAACGCTTTTTACTACTCTTATTATAACATAATAACTCACCAATGTGAATATATTGTGATATTTTCTTGTGCTTTTGCAACAATTTTATAAAAAATGTTGTGAATTGGAATTTTATTCTTGACTTTTTAGGTGAAATTTGCTATAATAATTATAACATATACCAGTATAAGCTGTGAATAATTATGCCTGTGTTAGCTATTAATAATAAAGAGAGGTGATTTACTTGAAATACGGAGATATTCTTGCGGCTTCCCTTGCTATCTGTCTTTCTACTGCTCTTGTTGTAACTTTTGCATTTATGCATCCCGAATATATGGCAGTTACCCTTATTGTGTATTTTCTTTCTATTATAATTACAGGAACTCTTGTCTTTATTATAAGTATGATTTACAATAAGAGAAAAACCTCTGTTGATACAGCTGATTTCGTTAAGGTTATTGAGGATCTGGATTCCGAATTTATAGTGTGGTCAGATGATTTCAATTATATCAGAATGAACAAATGCATCAGAGAACATCTCGGACTTACAGCAGAAGAAAGCGGCACTAAAGAGGCTCTTAAAAAAGCTTTCGCAATTTCTGACCTCAGTACCAATACTATCACTCAGATTGTAAACGGAAATTTCCAGTCTACATTTAATAATTCCCAAAACAAAACTGTAAATATCAACTGGAGTACCTCTCTTTTCAAGGATCTGAGAAAAAAGCACCTCTATCTCAGTACAGGTTTCAATATGACCGAACTGAAAAAAATGAGGACTAACCTTGCCAGTGCTAATGACTTCTTCAATTCCTCTATGGAACTTGCTGAAATCGGTGTTATTATGAGTACTGACAGAAAGAACTATGCGGCTTCTTCCGAAACAGTACGTATGTTCAACCTCGATAAAAACAGCGTTACTTTTGAAATATTCCGCAATCTCATTCACCCCAATGACCGTATGTATTTCGACCACGCCATTAATTCCTCCAACGATTACGGCGATGTCAAAAAAATTGAACTTCGTATCAAGAAGATTAACGGTGCAAGCTATCGCTGGTACA
>CALFMA010000628.1 GCA_937880065.1 uncultured Ruminococcus sp. | reverse complement strand
GACAGACAGTATTTATGCCATTAGATTTGTCTACTGTTGTTTTAGGGATTGGTATTATAATAAGCATTTAATATATTTCATTATGAGCTTATTGAAGGATTTTTCTCTTGCATATGTCACATCTGCAATATTTCTGACTATGCTGAGATATTTTTCGTTATCTTTCTTGGCTGGCGGTTTATTATAGAAAGCGGCAGCAAGGGCAGCGTCCATAAATTCTGCAAATTCGCCCGATTTGAAATAAACATCGGAGTAGGATTTTTCCATAAATTCAGACAATTCCGTGTATTTCATTTCATTTGTGCAAATTTCCTTATAGTTCAGCAATTGTTCTGCATAGGCGTAAATATTCTTTATCTGCTTAATCGGATTAGAAACATTAAGCTTTTTGTTTAGAGCATAGATTATAATTTTTCGCCGCAGAATAAATATAAGTAAAATAAATGCAACTGCCATAATGAAGTAGAGTACCTGCTTCAAAATCGAAATGAACATTTGAATTTCTTTGTCTTGGCTTTTGGGTTTATATGGTGCTTTACCTGCACCTGTGGTAGTTGCAGTTGAAGTAGTTTTAGAATTATTTTGTGTATTTTTAGAACTTGAATTTGTTGCGGATACTTCGGAATCAGTTGTCGTTTCGGTAGTTTCCGATGATGTAGTTGTAGTCGTTGTAGTGGTAGTTGTTGTGGTGGTTGTAACAGGAGTTGTATCAATTGTGTGCTGTGTATATCCTTCTGTAAATTCAAAAGGAACCCAGCCATAACCGTCAAGATAAATTTCAGCCCAAGCGTGACGGCGGTTGTCCTTCACATTAATTGTGTATGTACCGTCATCATTCTGAGTTGATGAGTTGAAATCGTCCATTACAAGAACATAACCTGCGGAATATCTTGCAGGAATTCCTGCCATTCTTGCAAGGAGAATACCAGCTGTAGCATAGTGAGTACAATAACCCTTATTATTCTCCATAAGGAAATAGTTGACAAAATCCCTATTTTTTGGAGTCTTGCCTGGAGAAAGAGAATATTCCGCCTTTTCGGCAATTGCTTCACGAATATCATAAAGTGTTCTCATTCTTGTAGCGGGATTGAATTCAGCATCAGCATTATCGAGAATATATGCGAATTCATCACGCACCTCGTTCATATTCACATCATCGGGAACAGCGAGGTAGTTTTCGTATACGAAATCCCTGTATTCAGATTCTAAAATCTGAGTTGAAATCAACTGTGGATTATCGAGCATCATTTGTTCGGGAAGATGCAGCGGAGAGTCGATATTGATAAAACTATCGTATTCGATAATTCCTTTTTCCCTACAGTAATCAATAGTGCTGCTTCTGCTTTCTTCATCTGTAATCATATCAAGATTTAAAACAGATCTTACAGAAGAACCGAGATACATTGATATTAATTCCGCATCTGCATTGGTAAAAATGTAGTTATAGCTTTTCTGACCACGTTTTTTTGATGAAACCGTAAGGTCACGGTCATAGGAAAGTCCGCCGATATTATCCGTGCCATAAGGGGAGTAACTATGATTTCCCTTTATAAGATTCTGGATTTTCATAGAGTTATTCTCTTGATACCTGTCAAGAGTGAGATTAAACCTATGAGGGAAATCCTGCGGATATGTATTCAGTTGCGTTACTTCATCAAACAACGGAGAATTATACACGCTGTCGGGAAATGATGACCATTCATTATCTCCATAGACGGCACAGGTGTATTCTTTGAGATAAACAGCGGAGTCTGTGGGATTTTTTATGGTAACTTTCAAATCATCGGTATTTTTATATTTCATTACAGAAACCGTACCGAGTTTGTGTGATTCAACCTTGATTTCGAAACCTAAAGCAGCAGAAAGGTCAGTTATACTTTCAGCTAAATTTTCAGTAGAGAAATTATTGACAGCATCTTTGATTTCAGTTCTTTTAGCGTTGATTTTAGAACTCCTTTCGTAGTTGGTAAGTTTTAAACCGCCTGCAATACAACCTGTCACAATCATAACGAGAACAAGGAGATAAAAACCGCATTTTTCAGTAACTTTAAGCCGCATATGCCGCTTAGGTATAAACTGATTGCCCTTACGTACAAAACCTCCTGTACCGCCTGAATATTCGCTCATATTGATTGTACTCATAGCGAAAGAGGCAAGCAGAAAGGCAATAACCATCATTCCCCATAAGATATTTACATTAATACCGTTATATAGTCCGATTTCAAGTATAAGGAATGAAGCTATAAGGGGCGGCAGGGGATGAGGATGATAAATTGTGAAAACGTAAATAATAACAGCAAGAAGCCACGCCCCGAGAATTAAAAAGGTGGTGACGGTTTCCGTTTCCGTTGAACTGTCAAGGAATTTGTAATAGTTCAGCTTAGTCAGGTATGAAGCTTTATAAATGGTATTATAAACGAATTTATAACCTATGGAAATCAGTCCGATTTTTTTCCAGAAAACAATACCTGCAAGTACAATAGAACCCGAGATAAACCAGATGCCATTTTTCTTGAAAGATGACAGGAGGATATAAACTGCTGAAAAAATAACAGCAGAAATTATAACAGGGGCTTTATTGAATTTGAAATCAAACATGGTAAGGAATACCATAATTGTAGAAACATAACCCGCAATGGCAATTATAATTGATTCAAGCAGCTGCAGGTTAGAAGTTTTGTTTTTGACAGACATAACAATACTGTCGCATACACGAATTCCGCTGTTATTCTGTTTAATTTGTTTCTTCTTCATATTCCGTTACACCTCGATGTCAGTAATTGATGAAGAGATTTTTCCTGCAAGGACAGGAGTTATGACAACATTTGAATTGCTGTCCATAAGATTTGAACAATCTTCCTCAGCGGAAACAGTAACAAAGCTGTGCTGCCGATACATGGGCTGCATATGCATAGGTTTCCAGATGGGCCGCCCTTCCGCATTGATGCTGCCGATTGCCTCCAGAATTTCCGTG
>CALFMA010000627.1 GCA_937880065.1 uncultured Ruminococcus sp. | reverse complement strand
TCCTTTTATGTATGGGCAGCCTGACGGCCGCCTGATGATTCGTTCAATTCAACTGCGGGTGGACGCCGGTAACGGCGTATTCCACCCATTCCGCCACATTGGTGGCATGATCTCCGATGCGCTCAAAATACTTTGCTATCATAAGCAGATCAAGAGCATATTCGCCGTTTTCGGGATTTTCCGCAATCATTTTAATAAGACTGCCCTTTATCCTGTCGAAATACTCGTCAACTTTATCATCGTGGTCAATAACCGTCTTTGCAAGCTCGGTGTCCTTTTTAACATAGGCATCAACACTGTCAGTTACCATTAAAATTGTTTCAGCCGCCATATCTCTGATATGGACCGTTTCTTCGGCTGTTCTGCCCTCAAGATATGTGATTATCTCAGCAATATCCTCCGCTTGATCGCCGATACGCTCCATATCGGTTATCATTTTAAGGGCGGCGGAAATCTGTCTTAAATCCCTTGCAACAGGCTGCTGCTGTAAAAGTAATTTCATACAGCGGGATTCTATGTCCCTTTCTTTTTGGTCAATATCAGCTGAAAGTGCTGAAACTCTTTCGGCAAGTGAAACATCTCCCGTAGTAAGCGCCTTTGAGGCAAGGGCGATAGCCTCCTCGCACATTGCACCCATTTCTATCATTTCAGTATTCAGCGTGTTAAGCTGTTCATCAAATCTGCTTCTCATTATCCAAACCTTCCTGTTATATAGTCTTCTGTACGTTTATCTGTGGGCTGTGAAAACAGCTTTTCAGTTTCGCCGTATTCAATAAGTTCGCCAAGTAAAAAGAATGCCGTATTGTCGGAAATTCGGACTGCCTGCTGCATATTGTGAGTTACTATAACAATAGTATAACACTTTTTCAGTTCGATTGCAAGTTCCTCAATTCTCGATGTAGAAATCGGGTCAAGTGCGGAGGTTGGCTCATCCATAAGGAGTATTTTCGGTTTTACCGCCAAGGCTCTTGCTATACATAATCTCTGCTGCTGACCGCCTGACATTCCAAGGGCATTTTTCTTTAGTCTGTCCTTTACTTCGTCCCATATTGCCGCATCACGGAGGGACTGTTCAACTATTTCGTCAAGTTTTACCTTTGATTTTATTCCGTGCGTTCTCGGTCCGTAAGCTATGTTGTCATAAATGCTCATAGGGAAAGGATTAGGCTTCTGAAATACCATTCCGATTTCACGGCGAAGTTCATTTACATCAACTGAGTTGTCGTAAATATTCTGTCCGTTGTAGCAGACTTCACCTGTTATCTTAACTGATGGAATAAGGTCATTCATACGGTTTAAGGTTTTGAGAAATGTGGATTTTCCGCAGCCTGACGGGCCTATAAAGGCGGTAATGCTCTTTTCAGGAATTGTAATATTCACGTTTTTGAGAGCGTGAGTTTCGCCATACCACAAATTCAAGTCTTTGGCTGTCATTATATCGCTCATTGTATTCATCCTTTCGGTTAAAGTTCTCTCTTTTTAGCAAAATGCTTGCTGACAAGAGTTGCAGAAAGATTTATGAGTAGCGTTAAAATCATAAGTATTGCCGCTATTGCAAAGGCAACTCCAAACTCGCCTTGTTCCTTTGCATAAACATAAAGTGCAACAGTAAGAGATGCACCTGGGGAGGTAAGTCCCTCGAAAATTCCATTCAGAGCGTGGGCAAATCCTGCTGTAAATAAAAGTGCCGCAGATTCGCCTAAAATTCGCCCTATTGACAGAATACAGCCTGTGATAACACCGTCAACACAGCCAGGGAGTACCACAGTTCTTATTACTCGCCATTTCCCCGCACCAAGTCCGAATGCACCGTCACGATAACTCTGCGGAACTGTTTTAAGGCTCTCCTGAGTTGTACGCATTACTGTCGGCAAATTCATAATTACAAGAGTCAATGAACCTGCTAAAAGTGAGGTCTTGAAGCCTAAAAACTGACAGAAAAACAACATTCCCACAAGTCCGTAGATAATTGACGGAATACCCGAAAGAGTTTCAGCCGCATATTCAATCATTCCCACAAGATTTTTGTTTTTTGCATACTCTGTAAGATATATAGCCGCACCAACGCCGAGAGGAATAACGAAAATAAGCGTTGCAAGGACGATATACAGCGTATTCAGAATATCGGGGAGAATACCGATTCTGCCGCTTATGTAGCTTGGCTTTGTAGATAAAAGTTCCCACGAAATATGGGGTATGCCCTTGATAAATACATATGCCACAAGGAATATGACAAGTGCCGCAGTAAGTCCTGTTGAAATGTACATAGCAGCTTTCATAGTGACGATATAGGCTTTTCTTTTTTTACTAAGCATCAGTCTTTCTCCTTTTTAAGAAAGAAATTTAAAGTTGCATTTATAAGCATTATAAAGAGGAACAGCACAAGTGCGATTGAGAATAGTGACTGCTGCTGTAAACCGCTTGAATAGGACATTTCGCTTGCAACTGCTGTTGTAAGAAATCGCACACTCTGAAAAAGTGACGGCATATTCGGAACATTTCCAGATACCATCATAACTGCCATAGCCTCGCCGATTGCTCTGCCTACACCAAGCACTACAGCCGCCGCAATACCGCTTTTTGCCGCAGGTACGGAAACTCTGAAATATGTTTCAACGGGAGTTGCACCGAGAGCAAGGGAAGCGTCCTCGTATTCTTTTGGAACAGCTTCAAGGGCGGTCATTGATACTTTTATAATTGACGGTAAAATCATAATTGCAAGAACTATAATTGCTGAAAACAGGCTGGCACCGTCGGGAATATCGAATATCTCACGGACAGCAGGCACAAGCACCAGCATACCCACCAAGCCATATACAACTGAGGGAATTCCCGCAAGCAGACTTACAGCTTCTTCCATAAAGGCTTTTACTTTTGAATTTGCAAGCTTTGAAAGATAAACCGCTGTAAAAAAGCCTATGGGAACTCCGATAAGAATTGCTCCTGCCGTTCCGTAAACGCTTGTTAATATAAAGGGGAGTATGCCGTAGCTTGGCTCATCGGCAGTTGATGCCCATTCAGTACCAAAAAGGAAGTCGAAAAGTCCGATTTCCGTTATTGCAGGAATGCCCGAAATTACGAGATATACTGTAATAAGCAGAACACAGCCCACAGTAAGCAATCCGAGAATAAGAAATACACCGTGAATGGTTCTTTCAATTAGTTTGTTTTTCTTCATAATGCGGCTCCGTGTATTAGTTTGCTGCAACAACACCTGCTAAGGAAATCGCTTCTCTTGCATTTTCAGATGTAATGTAATCGAAAAATTCCTGTGCACTTTCTGAAAGCTCGGTATCTGCTTTTCTTACAAGCACAAACGGACGCTGAACAACATAGCTGCCGTCTTTGATAGTTTCTTCAGTAGGAGCAACTCCGCCTACTGTCAGCATTTTTACGTTATCCTTGACTGCTGCAACAGAAGCATAGCCGATAGCCGCAGGATTGCCTGCAACGGTTGTGATAACATCGCCTGTGGAGGTAAGTTCCTGACGGTATTTGCAGTTATCCTCTGTACCTGTAATAGACTCAAAACCGTCACGGGTTCCGCTTCCAGCCTCACGTCCGATAAGAACGATTTCAGCGTCATTGCCGCCGATTTCGTTC
>CALFMA010000626.1 GCA_937880065.1 uncultured Ruminococcus sp. | reverse complement strand
TTCACTATTGCGCACCGCCTGACTACCATTAAAAACGCAGACCGTATTCTGGTGCTGACCGAAAACGGCATTGAGGAGAGCGGCACCCACAAGGAACTTATTGAAAAGCACGGCGTTACTACAATTTCTATCGGAAACGGTACTGCATCCCGTGAAACAGAGCAGTTTGCCGCTGAGGTTATCAGCGAAATTCCGCAGAAAGTCAGCTATATCGTTGTAAGCGAGGCAGGTGCGTCTGTTTATTCCGCATCAAAACTTGCGGCTGAGGAATTCCCAGACTATGACGTTTCCCTCAGAAGTGCGGTTTCAATTGCAAGACGTTTGCAGGACCCTCTTGCAGAGCTTGTTAAAATTGAGCCAAAGGCAATCGGTGTCGGTCAGTATCAGCACGATATGCCGCAGGCACGTATGAGCGACGCTCTTTCTGGAGTTGTTGAGGACTGCGTTAACTCCGTAGGTGTTGACCTTAATACAGCTTCACATTCACTTCTTTCATACGTTGCAGGTATAAATTCCGCAGTTGCAAAGAATATCGTTGCATACCGTGAAGAAAACGGCAGATTTACCGACAGAAAGGAACTTATGAAAGTTCCGAAGCTTGGTAAAAAGGCATTTGAGCAGTGTGCTGGCTTCCTCCGTGTACGTGACGGAAAAAATCCTCTTGACAATACAGCAGTTCATCCCGAAAGCTACAAGGCAGCTGAGGCTCTTATCAGCGAAAGCGGATTTACCCTTGCCGATGTTGCAGGCGGCGGAATTGCAGTTTCTGATTCTCTGAATATGGACGGAATCAGCGAAAAACTGGGCATTGGTGTGCCTACTCTCACGGATATTATCGGGGAACTTAAAAAGCCGGGACGTGACCTCCGTGATGAACTTCCCCCTCCACTTCTCAGAAGCGGCGATGTTATGGAAATCAAGGATTTAAAGCCGGGTATGGAACTTGTGGGAACTGTCCGCAATATCATTGACTTCGGTGCATTTGTTGACATCGGCGTTCACGAGGACGGACTTGTTCATATTTCACAACTTTGCAGCAGATACATAAAGCATCCTCTTGAAGCTGTAAAGGTAGGCGAAATCGTAAAGGTAAGAGTTCTCGAAGTTGACGTAAAGAGAAACAGAATTGCCCTTACAATGCGTCTTGACGATGAAGCTGAGAAGAAAGAGCAGCAGAAAAAGGAGCAGAGAAAGCAGAATAAGCCTCGCCGTGAAAAGCGTGAGAAGAAAGGCTTTGACGCTTCAAAGATAACAAACAGCGCATTTAAAATCAAGCAGAAGTGAGCAAAGAATACTTTGTATACATCATAAAATGCCGTGATGAACGGCTTTACACGGGAATTACCACGGATATGGAACGGCGGTTTGCGGAACATTCGGGAATTTCGGGGAACTCCAAAGGAGCAAAATTCACCAGAGCAAATCCCCCTGTGGAGATAATGGCTGTGTGGAGCTGTAGCGGCAGAAGTGAGGCTTCAAGGCTTGAATATGCCATAAAACGGCTGAAACGGATACAGAAGTTACAGCTGATTGAAAAGGAAAAGTCCCTGTCGGATTTATTCGGGGAGGAGTTTTCTTCAATTCGTAATGCGTAATTAAATTAAGAATTAAGAATTATGGACGGCAGTCTTAACGATTGTCGTCCGTTTTTTGTTTTAAGGCTAACGGCTAATAGCTAAGTTATTTTAATTAAACTAATTAAAAATATCTGAAACGTATGGTAATTTTACATTTTTTATGTTATAATATAATGTGGTTATCTATATGTAATCCCAATATAAAGGAGTGCGATATAAATATGAATTATACAAGAACGGAGATTGGCAGTAATATCGGCTTTACTTCCGTTGTGGATAAGAAATTCAACAGCTGCTCCCTACAGCTTATGATGATTGTCCCAATGGGTGAAAATGCCTCTGATAATTCCGTTGCGGTGAATTGTATCAGCGATGCAAATTCAAAGCTTAACAGCATAGCAGCTATGAATGAGCGGCTTTCAGAACTTTACGGTGCAGGCTTTTCATCATCGTCGACTATCCGTGGCGATATGCAGGTGCTGAGCCTTTCCGCAAACTGGCTTTGCAGCCGTTTTGCCATTGACGGGGAGGATATAACCGCTGAAATGACGGAGCTTATTACTGACAGCCTTTTCAGTCCATTTGCCGATGAAAACGGCTTTAACGAGAGCGTTTTCAGATTGAGCAAAAAGGAAATCCTCGATATTATCGACTCACGTTTCAACAACAAGCGTGAATATACCATTGTAAAAGCACGTGAAATAGCCTTTGAGGGCGAGCCTATCCGATATGGCGGATACGGTCCTCGTGAACAGGTGGAGGCAGTTACGCCGAAATCCGCATATGAAGCCTATAAAAAGCTTCTCAGCACGGCGCAGATTGAAATTTGCTTTGTATCTCCCGATGCTGACAACCGTGTGCAGGAGGTTTTCCGTGAAAAATTCGGAGCAATTGAGAGAAATTCCGCTTCCCACACTTTTTATTCTCCAAGTCCCATAAAGCCTGAGCCTGTGTTGGTACAGGAGGAATTTGACGTAAGACAGGCAAAAATGGCGATGACCTTTAAATTCGATACAGACGATATTGACGCTGTTCATCTTATGTGCATCATTTTCGGCGGAAGTCCCGTTTCAAAGCTTTTCGTCAATGTCCGTGAAAAGCTGAGTCTGTGCTATTATTGTGCCTGCTCCATGAGCGAATACAAGAAAACCATTACAGCGGATTGCGGAGTTGAGCGTGAAAATATTGAAAAGGCAACAGCTGAAATCCACAATCAGCTTGATGAAATCCGCAAGGGCAATATCACAGACGAGGAACTTCAGAGTGCATTTCTTGCCCTTGAAAATGCCTATACTTCATTTGGTGATACTCACAGTTCCTATATTTCGTGGTATACCGACTGCTTTTTCAGAAATGAATACATTTCTCCAAGGGAATACCTTAATAGGCTTTTTACCGTTACAAAGGAGCGTATTGCCGCTGCTGCTGTTAATGTCAGACTTGACAGCACTTACCATATGCTGAATAAGGAGGCTGAATAAATGAGCAGAGAAATTATCACAAGCAAACGCACAGGCGACAGCTGCGTACACGTAAAGCACAAAAGCGGACTTGACATATACGTTTTTCCAAAGAATACAAGGTTCAAAATTGAATATTAAAAAAAATAATGATATAATGGAATGGATAATAGGGAGATGTTAAATATGAATCTAAGAGAAATTAACAAGAAAAAGTATGAAGATGCCTTAAAAGCTTATCAAGAACAAATAGTACAAATAGCCATTCTAGAATATGAAAAAAGAGATTTAGGAGAAAGAAGACCAAATGCTCCAAAAGAAGCATTTGATAACTTAGATGCAAGAATTGAAAAAGAATATCAAGATAAAGAAAAAATAAAAATAGAAGAAATTCAAGACTTAATTGAACAATCTTTAGAAAAGAAGGGATATAAAGAGGTTCATGATTCTTTTGCTGAATATAGAGAAAGAAGAGCACAATCTAGAGAATTATTTTCTGATGAAAAGAAAATGCATAAATTTTTAAAATCATTAGAAAGTTTAGGATTAAAAAGTGCTGCTGAAGAAGATTCTAAAAGAGAAAACGCG
>CALFMA010000625.1 GCA_937880065.1 uncultured Ruminococcus sp. | reverse complement strand
TTTATCATTACTATTAGGAATATAATTTTCTTCTTTTATATCCTCAATACCATCTTTTTCTAATATTTCAGTATTTGATAAAATACTTTCACTTAAAGGGGGATTACTCATGAAAATAAGGCATTTAGAAAATGCTAGGTTAGTGATACTTGCTACTTATATTGCTGCTAGGGTGTTTGTTGGTAATGATGATACAGTATTTAGACAAGTAAATGAATTCTTAATAAGTAATGGTATATCTATGGAAGATATTACTTGATTGAAATTAGATTCACCTATTTCTTCTATTTTTAAGTTCTTTTTATTTTTGTTTATGGTATAATATAAATAAATATGTATCAACAGGAGGATTTATGGAACTTAACGACTATTATCAGATTGTCTGCCCGAAATGCAAAGCTCTTTTGTTTGCTGAAAAAAGACTTGACCATTGGTATTGCGGACATTGCGGAGAAAAAATAGAAATCGAAAAGGAAGAGAAAAAGGCTGCTCCCGAAAAGGCAGCACCTGTTCTTACAGGCGATATTTTCCTCTGCGACAAGGAAACTCTCGTAAAATATGCAGGAAATGATGAAGATGTGGATATTCCTGAATATGTAACAAAAATTGATGCCTGTGCATTCAAGGACAACACAACAATCAGAACTATACATATCCCCGATACTGTCCTCTCAATCGGCGATTCTGCTTTTGAAGGCTGTACATCTCTCTCAAATGTACGTCTGCCCAATACAATTAAAAAAATCGGCTACAAGACTTTCAATGGCTGTGACAGATTAAAGACTCTTACAATTCCTGCATCTGTTGAGGAAATTGTATACAACGCTATGTGCTGCGGACTTGAAGAAATTGTATTTGAAAGCAGCAGTACAACTTGGGAACCTCTCAATGATTACACAAATCCCTCGTTTGAAATCAGCAGAAAGGCAACTGAAAAGGGTGTAACTCGAATTTATTTCAATGGCACAGCATATGAAGCAAGCGAAGTATACCGTTTCAAATGCGTTTCAGCATATCTGAAATCCGTTGGACTCTGTCCTTTATGCGGCGGAAAATACGGTGTATTCGGCAAGTGTAAGAATTGCGGAAATAAAAAGGATTAACAGGTGATACTATGAAATATACACAAGGAAAATATCTTATAATCGACAAAAAGGCAATTGGCCGTGAGATTTACAGCTTTGAAATCAGCTGCCCCGAAGTAGCGGCTGCTGCTGTTCCCGGTCAGTTTGTTCATATCAGAATTGGAAGTTTTGTTCTCCGCAGACCTATTTCAATCTGCGGAATTGATAAGGAAAAAGGCACTCTCCGCATTGTATTCGAAATAAGAGGAGAGGGAACTGCTGAAATTGCACAGCTTAACAAGGGTGATGTAGTTGATATGCTTGCACCTCTTGGTCACGGCTTTACAGTTGATGAAAGCTTCAAAAAAGTTGTGCTTATCGGCGGCGGAATAGGAACTCCTCCCATGCTTCCTCTTGCAAAGGCTTACGGCGATAAGGCTGTGGCAATCAGCGGATTCAGAAACAGTTCTGCTGTAATTCTTCAGGAAGATTTCAAGAGTGCAGGAGCTGAAACAATTCTCTGCACAGATGACGGTTCAGCAGGTATTCACGGCTTTGTTACACAGCCCCTTGCTGAATTGGCAGAAAAAGGCGGAATTGATGCTGTTTTTGCCTGCGGTCCAATGGGTATGCTGAAAGGAATTGCAGCAATCTGTAAGGAAAAAGGCATTTACTGTGAAATTTCTCTTGAAGAGCGTATGGCTTGCGGAATCGGTGCTTGTCTTGGTTGTGCTTGCCGTACAAAGAGAAATGACGAAGAATATTTTGCACACGTCTGCAAGGACGGCCCTGTATTCAATGCTGAGGAGGTAATTTTATAATGGCTGACCTTTCTGTAAATATATGCGGAGTTGATTTTAAAAATCCCATAATTCCTGCATCGGGAGTATTCGGCTACGGCAGAGAATATGAGGAACTTTTCCCACTTAATAAACTTGGCGGAATTGCCACAAAGGGTACAACACGTTATCAGAGAACAGGCAATATTGCTCCGAGAATTGCGGAAACTCCCGCTGGAATGTTAAATTCCGTAGGTCTGCAAAATCCCGGAATTGACCACTTTGTTGAGGTTGATTTGCCATATCTTATGACTAAGGATGTTGTAGTTCTTGCTAATATTGCAGGTTCAACTCCCGAAGAATGTGCTGAAACTGCTGCAAAGCTTGAAGGTACAGACACACATATGATTGAGCTGAATATTTCCTGCCCTAACGTAAAGCAGGGCGGTGCAGCATTCGGTACAAGCTGTGAAATGGCTGCGGAGGTTACAAAAATTGTACGTGCCGCAACATCAAAGCCCCTTGTTGTAAAGCTTTCACCAAATGTTACAAATATAGCTGAAATTGCAAAGGCAGTTGAATCAGCAGGTGCTGATGCTGTTTCACTTATAAATACACTTCTCGGAATGAGAATTGATATTAACACAGGCAGACCGATTTTACACAATAATATGGGAGGTCTTAGCGGCCCTGCAATTTTTCCTGTTGCTGTACGTATGGTTTATCAGGTAGCGAATGCAGTTAAAATCCCTGTAATCGGTATGGGCGGCGTGTCAAGCGGAAAAGACGCTATTGAACTTATGATGGCAGGTGCATCTGCTGTTCAGGTTGGTGCGGCTATCTTCACAGACCCATACGCACCTGTGAGAATTGTAGAAGAAATGAACGATTTCCTTGATAAAAAGGGAATTTCATCTGTACGTGATATTATCGGTACAGTTCAGCTGTGGTAATATTTTATGATTATAATGGCTGTGGATTTTGGTGATTCCCGAACAGGACTTGCTATATGCGGTAAGAGTGAACTCATTGCAAGCCCTATCGGTGTAATTGCCGAAAAGGATTTTGATAAATGCCTTGAAAAAACCGCTGAGGCGGCGAAGGAAAACAAGGCGGAAATGATAGTTGTAGGCTATCCGAAAAATATGAATAATACAGTAGGGGAGAGGGCTGAAAAATGCACTCTTTTCGCTGAAAGGCTGAAAGAAATGACAGGCTGTCCCGTAGAATTGTGGGATGAACG
>CALFMA010000624.1 GCA_937880065.1 uncultured Ruminococcus sp. | reverse complement strand
TCCACAAATGGTACATACCACGCATCCGATTCAGGCTTTGACACATTGTTTCCGTTCTTTAGTGCGTGAATGCTTGCTGCAATTTTTGCCGCTTCGCTACATGTCATTGTCGCATCGGGTTCAAAGGTATTTTCTGTCTTTCCGTTTATAATGCCGGTATTATATGCCGCATCAACCGCTTCGGCGTACCACGCAGCATTATCGACATCAGTAAACGGATGCCCCATTATGCCGGGGAACGAGAGAGTGAAATATCCGCAGTCAATGCATCTTGAAATCGGAAATTCAGCTTTTCCAACCTGCTCAATTCCATCTGCCATTCCTCTGTGTCCTACGACTATATCAAAGTTGTCATCGCCCTTTGCAAGAGCGAATTTTTCTTTGAGAGCTTCTGCATCTGCCGTGCAATAGATATTAAGAGAAATATGAGGTGTGTTATAGAACGCATCGGGCTTAAATAAAACCTTGCCGTCTGTTGAGCGTATGTGAACATAAGAAAGACTATCGCAATTCATAAAAGCCGATTTTCCTATTGTATGTACGCTTCCCGGAATATCGGCAGTTCTTATGTTAGAGCCTTCAAAGGCACTTGTGCCGATTTCCTTTATACCTTCTTCCATATATACAGCTTCTATCCCTAAATCAAAAAATACCTTGTCACCGATTTTTTGAATTTCGGTATCACCGATTACCGCCGGAACATTGACATAACCTTCGCCGAAATATTCGGTTATTACGCCATCCTCGGTAACGGTATATTCTATAGGCGGTATCAGCTCGGCAAAAGCGGTGCATATAGAGGCAAAAAGGACAATAAGCGTAAGTAAAAGAGAAATAATCCGTTTCAATTTAAACACCTCCTCATTTGGTTTCAGGCGGCAATCATGTCGATTGCACTGGTTTTAACAAGCTTAGAAGCTTCTGCATCACTTACAATTTTCAGCATAGCAGCAACAACTTCTCTTTCATTAAAATATGTTGCGGCAGCTCTCCATTCATCATATGACTTCTGTGCACCTTTCATCTTAAAGGCAGTCATGCCGTTCCAAGAAGGAATATCAGGATTTGTTGTTTCCATAGTCAGGTATTCCATTGTCAGCTTGTAACCTGCTTCAGATGTATTCTTGTGTGTAGGATAGCCATACCAAAGCTTAACAAGACCCATAAGTGCATTGCCGTGATAATCTTTTGCCTGTGCTTCGTCCATAAGAACAGCTCTGTATGTATCCACGACTCTGTCATCACCGATGTTGCCTGCATAATTCAAAGCGTGTTGCTTAACACTCTTATCTGCATCATTCATCAGGGCAATAGCCGCTTCAACGGTTGCATCTTTGTTTTCAAGTCCAAATCTGTCAAAAGCAATAGCAACGGCTCTTCTGATATTGGCGTCTTCGCTCTTTGCATGAGAAATGGCAAAGTTCCAGAATGTTTCGTTATTGCCATATGACTGAGGAAGACCTCTGAGCACACTGTATACTACTGTAGGCTCTGTTTCGGAAAGTGCCTTTTCCAGAAGCGGAGCGTAAATTGATGCACTTGCGTCAATATTGTTGCTGGACTGCTGTCTGTACGCGTATGCTCTTGCACCGTCATATTTACTGTTGATAAGGTAGCTTATTACTTCGGGATTAGCTGCATTTACAGTATTTGCACCGCCATCTTTGATAAGTTTAACAGCATCGGCAATTACATTTTTGCTATCAAAGTCATATTCTTCGTTTACATCTAAAAATGCATAGTTTTCATAAAGCTTTGCAAATTCTTGAGCTGTAGGATTTGCTTTGTCTGCGAAACATTCTTTTACAAGATCTTCTGCTGTCTTTTTCTGAAACTCCGTCTTGAGTTTTTCAAAATCACCCGACTGTACAGCTTCGGTCTGATTTTGGTTGTTTTCATTGTTATTCGTTTTTTCGCCGCCGCAAGCTACGAGTGAGAGAACCATTAAACCTGCTAAAATAACTGATAATAACTTTTTCATAATGAAAATCCTCCTAAATTTGATTTTTACTTACTTTATTTTTGCTTCTGCTTCGTCTGCACGTCTTGTGTAAACAGAAAGTCCACCGGTCTGTGCATCGTTCATTGCGTCCATATTTTTCTGAACTTCTGCAATCTGCTCTTCAGACATTTCTCCGCCTGCTTTAGCAACCTTGACTGCTTCCATTGCAGTTTTCGCAAAGCCGACTGCACCCATAAGGTCACGCTTTTCTTTTTTGCTCATTCCAAAGCTGAACAATGCCGTTCTATCGTCGTGAACACCGAAGATATTGTCAAAGTGAATCACTGTTCTTTCTAAGTCGTGCATAGCCTTTTCCTTATCGGAAGCACTCTTTGCATACGGAACTTTAATCGGATCGGTGATGTACGGATGACCTGTAGCGCCTTTTCTGATTTCGTTAGGAACGTCAAGTCCGCCAACTAATGTAAGCTTAAGACCGCATTCTCTGAATTCCATCGGTTTTCCGGGTTCGGAAGGCTCTCTTTCGTCCAGATAAGGCTCATAGCCTGCCACCTGGTCGTAACGGAAAAGCTCAACCGGATATTCAGGCTTTCTGTCACGGGATGCGTGACGGATTCTGAACATTCCGTAATCATCAAAGAAGTGAATACCCTCTACCTTTGTAGGATGAGGAAGAATGTCGTTTATCGTGCTCTTGTCATTCGGCTCTATAACTTCTTTATAAATTCTGTCGCAGCGTTTCATATATTCCATGTGACCGAGGAGTTCATCTTTTGTAAATCTGCCTTTGCGGATAAAACGTGAGCACATATCATCGCAGGTGGAGCAGATGTATTCATCGCCTTTGATTTTAGTTCTGCTCATAACGCCGCATTCGCCGCCGCAAAATGCACAAGTCTGCTTTTTAAACATATTTTTGAAAAAATCGAAAAATCCCATAATCAAATCCTCCTTATAAAATTCTATATTGTTATTTTATTAATAACCACCGTCTGCTTTTCCGGAAGGAAGAGAACCTCTGCCGCCGGATGTTGATGCAGTTATTGTAAAAGTTACATTATTACTTGTTTGAGAAGTACTACTTAAAGTTATTGTTGGTTTTGATGGTTTTGTCTTGTCAATT
>CALFMA010000623.1 GCA_937880065.1 uncultured Ruminococcus sp. | reverse complement strand
CTTCAGTGGTTTCAAAACTGAATGATAAGAACAAATTTTGTAATTTATCATAATTTATTGTTGTTTTATTAGTTACTGAATTTATTAAAATTTCTGGTGATTTTAATTCAAATAAAGAAGAGCTAGAGAAAAGTAAGAAAAAAGTAAACTATGGCTTGTATTCAAAGCAAGGCATAAGCTGAAGCTTGTGCAAATTATTTTTGTGACGGCGGTCGATATTTTGCCTTACGTTTTCGTCCTCGCATATTCCATCTCTAATGTATCTGTCGAGTACAGCATAGGTAAAGCCAAGGTTGTCCTCGTCAGTCTTTCCGCATAAGCCGTCAATCGGAACTTTATCAACCAAAACATCGGGAAGATTCAATAATCTGCCGATTTCCTTGACTTCTGCAACAGTCAGCTGTGACAATGGGCTGAAATCGCCTACAGAATCGCCGTAACGTGTGGAATAACCTACCCAATCCTCGGATAAATTGCAGGTATTGCATACTCTGCCATTGCAGCTTTGAGAAACGGCATACAAAGTTGACATTCTGATTCGTGGTGGAAGATTTGTTCTTGCCTGTTCTGTAATTGCAAGTTCATCGGGAATATTTTTGAGAATACCGTCAACCGCATCCTTGATATTCACCACATAATGCTTGATATTCAGATGATTTACAAGCATATAAGCCATATCAATATCATGCTGCTCACCCTGCGGCATAAGCACACCGATTACACGTTCAGCTCCCAATGCTTCAACGCAGAGTGCCGCCGCAACAGAACTGTCCTTGCCACCTGAAATTCCCAGTACAGCGTTACATCCTGCACCATTTTCCTCGAAAAATTTTCTTATCCAAAGAACACATTCGTCCTTTACTTTTTTAGCATCAAACATTCAATACACCACCATTTCAATCAAAAATTACCGTTATGCAGAACTCCTCTGATTTCTGCAAGAGTCTGCTCTTTTACCATATTTCCGTCTTTGAATACAGTTACAAGCTGATTATTTTCATCTCCACAAGCTTCTGCCCATGTGTGACCGTCGGTAAAGCGATATTCGCCGTCCTCAAAAGTTACGATACAGCAGCCTTTCTGAGATTTCTTAAATCCGCCGTCCTTGGGATTTTTGAAAATCGGATAGGGAACATCTGCAATTTCGCAATATGTCGCCTTAATGCAGGAAGAAAATGTATCTCTTGTAAACGGCTTCAATATGCCATCCTCCTCCACGCATTGCATTGAGAATGAACCTACGCCCAACGCTACATTTGAGCAGGCAAATCCATTTTCTTCAAGGATTTTATAGATAGCCTCACATCTTTGAATTGTAATAGAATCGCCATAAATAGCCTTCACATGAGGGTCAAGCACCTTATAACCCTTGCTGTTTACAGTTCCGCCGAAAATTTCCCAAAGCTTGAATACTGTCCGTGTAACAACTTCAACGCAGTCACCGCTGTCGCCACGCATCAGCATACAGCCGTTATGAGCAAGGATTTCATCTTTAAGCTGCGGCAAAACATTTTCAATGATATTCCAGTAGTCGTATGAATCAAGCACCGCAGAAAAGCTTGTATTGGGATAAATCTCTGTAAGAAGTCTGCGGAGAAGTGTGATTTCATCGCCGTCAATGGCGAAATTCGAACACATTACAGAATGTTCTGTGCTGGGACTTCCAAAAGCTACCTGCTCCTTTGTGCAATCGCAGTTGTAATATGCTTCAAGATAGGGAATTGTGGGAACTGTAGCGGTATTGAGGAATGACAGGCACCAGCCTGCACCTGCTTTAATTGCGGATTCCGTACACTCCTCACCTCTGAAATCAAATGCACCCAATGCCCTTGCACGGGATACGTTATCATCACAGGTTTTGACATAATATCTGTTAACTATATCACGGTAAGTTGCACCAACTGTTGCCGCTAACATCGGATGCCAGCTTTCAGCGGAAATAAGGCTTTCAAGAGATTGTGGCAGCCATGCAAAATCAGGATGTGTATTTGTAATTCCGAACATTGGCACGTGCATGGGAACTCTTGTACCCTCGGGCAAAGAAATAATTTCAATTGGCAGATAGCCAAGCTGATGAAGCTTTTCTACCTTTTCGATTTTGTAGGCATCCTTTCCGAGAGAGGCGTCCATAATTCTTCTGTACTCCCCCATTACCTCGTCAAAAGGTCTGCCAAAAAATTCGCTGTTGAAATATTCAATGAGATACGTCTTGATAAATCCCTGTAAACCGAACATTACAACCTTATCCCACATCTTCACTCTGCTCATTCTGGGGGTGAAATAGGACACAGATTTTGTAATATCCTTTGGCAGCATTTCAGCATGAACTGCCTTGTAAAAATCAATTAAAAGCATCGGATTAATTTTCTTATTCATTTCAAATTCTCCCCTTATTTTATAACAGTAATCTTTTCGTGTTTTTCAGTCAGAATACTGTCTGTTGTGAATACCCTTTCAATAAGTCCGCTTGTGAGCACTTCACCCTGCAAAATAGAATTTTCGCAATGGGATACATAGAGATAAACTTCGGCAGCACCAAGCTCTTTGAGTCTTTTTGCACTGTGGTAGAATGTACCGCCTTTAGAGCATATATCGTCTACAATCAGCACACGGCTGCCCTCAATCATTTCAGTTGCACCTGAAACATCAAGCCCCTTAATTTTACCCGTTGCCCAATCCCTTTTCTTGATACCAAAGGCAAAGGGCTTATCTGCTAATGCGCTGTATCGTTTCATTGCACCCTCATCGGGATAGAACATCATCAGATTTTCTTCGCCGATTTCATCAATTACCTTTGCAATATTTTCCTTTGGAGTTTTGATAATTATATTGTCAAAAAGTGCTTCGCTGACAGTTGAATGCGGGTCCAATACCGTTACAGAGGCAAATCCAAGCCAATTGATTGTTTCCGCAAAATATTTCAAAGTGAACACATCTTCATCGGATTTTACTCTGTCCTGTCTTGCGTTTGGAATATACGGCATATCAAGGTGTACTCTGTTAACGCCGTGGGATTTGAGATGCTTGACAATATAGATAAGTGCCACCAGTTCCTCGTTATTTTCAAAATGCCATTTTATCGCTGCACTTCGGGATGTATCATAACTTTTCTCCACGTTTTCCTTTATCAGAAGCGTTCCGTCAGGGAAATTGCCGATTTCGATTTTCTTTCCGTTAAGCTCAATCATTTTTATTCACCTATCACGTTAATCTGGCACATTTTCATTGTTGTAAGTGCTGCATTGTGGCTTTCCGGTGTTACACCTGCGCAACAGCTTGCATCAACAGTTACTTTAATCTCAGGGTATGCTGCCTTAATAATCAAAGCATTTGATACCACACAGATATCTGTGCAAAGGCCAACCAGTTCGATTTCGCATTCAGAAATTTCATGGCCCATAAATTCCATTACCATCATATCTGCCAGCTGCAGGGAACCAAATGTGGGTTTATTCATCACTACTGCACTGCCCATAGCCGCTTTTACCTTATCATTGATTTCCCAGCCTTGTGTACCTTCGATACAATGGGCACCGGGAAGCTTCTCCCCTTCCTGTGTCATCAGATAATCATCCTGGTGGGTATCTCTTGTTGCATATACGCAATCTCTGGGATATTCCTGAATTTTTGCTACAACGTTATCAACGAT
>CALFMA010000622.1 GCA_937880065.1 uncultured Ruminococcus sp. | reverse complement strand
TGGAGAAGATGCAAAGAATGTAAATACTGAGATTGCAAAAAGAATCAGAGATAGAATTAACTAAATTCCAATTTGCCGAGGACATGAAAATTAGAAGTTGAAAATATTTAAAGGAGCAATGTTGTGATTAAATATACCACGTTAGAAAATGTATCAGGTGAGGTATTGTTTGAAACGAATTGGAAGACTATGAGTGAACGACTGAAAAAGGAAGTTGACTTGGACAAGTTTTGTGAAATGCTTAGAGAACATGATTATGACCCTACCATTTCAGTAGGTGCTTTTGATACGGAGACTGGAGAATGTGTAAGTCTTGTTTTGAACTGTATTCTAAAAGATAAGGAGAAAACTGCCTACGATATTATAACATGTACGATTCCGGAATACCGGAGGAGGGGAATTGCAAGGACGATTTTTGAAAAGGTAAAGGTTTTGTTGAAAGAAAGAGGTATTGAGATATATACCACGGAAACAAAGAGAGACAACATAATTGCGCAGAATATGTATCGGTCTTTAGGGTTTGAAATAACAAATGAAGTAGTAACAACCTTAAAAACACTGAATGGAAGCAGGCAAGTGGAGCAATATGAGGTTGTTATGAAGCTGTAAACCACTTGTCAGTTTGTAGAAGTGGCGTGGTGTCAGAGCCGTAGTATGAAAATAAGGAGTAATTTATGGGGCTGTGAGATACAGCCTCATTTTTTGACTTGACAGCTAATTTGAATTAGCTTACAATATAGCTAATCCGAATTAGCCAAGGAGGAGCTATGGATACGAAGAAAAAAATATTAGATGTTGCCTTAGATTTGTTTTCAAAAAAGGGATATGGAAATGTTTATGTTGGACAGATAGCAGAAGGTGTGGGAATTAAAGCGCCATCTTTATATAAGCATTACAAAAGCAAGCAGGATATCTTTGAGGCGATATTGGAAGAGATGCGGAATCGATATAACAAAGAAGTCTCCTTCCTAAGTTTCAATGGTAGCGATGCTCAAGCGGATTCGGTTTTTTTTTCTAAGGTTTCTGAGGATGAGTTGGTAAAACTGGGAATTGGTTTGTTTCATTTCTTTTTGCATGATGAGTATGAATGCAAATTCAGAAAGATGCTTACGATCGAACAGTTTTCCAACGAAGAATTGGCAACGTTGTTCTCGAATCAGTATTTCAATGAGCCATTAAAGTATCAGGCGGGACTGCTTCAGATGATGATATTGCAGGGACAGATGAAAGCAGAGGATGCACAGATTATGGCATTGCATTTTTATGCCCCGATGTATTTATTGCTGACTGTATGTGACAGAGAACCGCAGAGAGAGGCAGAAGCATTGCAGATGTTAGAGAAGCATATTATACAATTCAACAGAATGTACAAGGAGTAGGAAAAGATGAAAATAGTAATGATACACGGACAGAACCATAAGGGAAGTACCTACCAGATTGGCAGGATGATAGCAAATAAAATTGGTAAAGAGGAAGAGATTGTGGAGTTTTTTCTTCCGAAAGATTTGAATCATTTTTGCATCGGCTGTTATGCCTGTATCGAGGATCCTGCAAAGTGTCCGTTTTACGAGGAAAAGAATAAAATTATGGCTGAGGTGGAAGCAGCGGACGTGCTGATATTTACAACACCTACATATTGTCTGAGAGCATCTGCACCGATGAAGAGTTTTATTGACTTGACCTTTAATTATTGGATGTCGCACAGACCGAGAAAATGTATGTTCCGTAAAAAGGCGATTGTGGTATCAACAGCGGCAGGAAATGGTGCGAAAAAAGCGGTTAAGGATATCACCGATGCGTTATTTTACTGGGGAATTCCGTACATATTACCGTATGGCATTTGTATTCAGGCGATGAATTGGAACGGAGTCAGCGATAAGAAAAAGCAGAAAATCGAAAGAGATACCACAAAGCTTGCCAACAAGGTGTTAAGGAAAAAGGCCGGAAGGGTAGGCATAAAAACAAAGGCTGTGTTTATGATGATGCGGATGATGCAAAAAGCGAATATGATGTCGGGCGAGGACGATCGAGCATATTGGGAGAAACAGGGCTGGTTAGAGAAGGAAAGACCGTGGAGGTAAATTCCAAGAAATTATCGCATAAAAATGTTTTATATGCCGTAAACTTGTTAACTCATTCTTGGTATAGGAATATCTCCTGCGAGAAGATATAATGTGAATGTATCAGAGATGACGTGCACGACCAAAAGATTTGGATATTCTCAGAACAGGAAATGGTGAACAAATGAAGTATGAAAATGGAAAAGATATATTTCCGGAACGCTTGTTAAAGCAGATTCAAAAATACGCTGCCGGTAAGTTAGTCTATATTCCGTCCATGGATCAGAAGAAAGACTGGGGAGAAACGACAGGGTACAGGAAGTACCTGCTGAAGCGGAATCATGACATCCGGCTGAAATTTCGAAACGGCGTTACGATAGAGCAACTTGCGGATGAATATCACCTTTCCTATGAAACGATACGAAAAATCGTATATTCAAAGAAGGAGGTATTCGTTATGGAATACAAGAGCACATTGTCTTCTGCAGTCGGTTATGCAAGAAACGGTAAACTGGAAGAATGGATTCATACCTATCTTTTATCCGATGGGCATAATAAAGAGTTTTCGGATGGCTTGAAGCTGTTTGACCGATATTTTCTGGGACCGGTTAAGATGCCGCTTTCTCTCTTCAAGCGTTGCTGCGGACCGGAAGAAGATATGAAGTGGGTGATTCCGAAAGCAAACTTTGAGGAAAAGGTGAAGCAATTGATGCAGGTAATCACCGAAAATGAAGATATGCCGCCGTTGATTGTTTCTTATGTGGATGGTCATTTTGAGCTGAACGATGGCAATCACAGACTGGAGGCGTATAATCGCTTAGGGATTGAGGAGTATTATGTGATTGTCTGGATTACCGAAAAAGAAGATTACACGGAGTTTATGGAGAAATACTCAGGTTATATGGAGTAGTTTCTCGGATGTAAGGCGGAGCTGTAAAAACAGCTCCGTTTTTTGATGGAAAACAGAGCAGGTTATGGTATAATAAACGCGTTGCGTTTATTATCGCGGGCAGTCGCGGAAAGAAACACGAGGTTTCTCTCCGCTCGTTGCTTTATGGTATAATAACAAAGTAGTTATAGCATAATTTCGTTCTGCATTCCTATTATCTTCATTTGCAGCTATATTAAGCAATTTTCTGCTATCATCTAATGAAAGGTATTTAGGTAATCTTTTGCCAATTTTAGGGCTTTCCAAATCCAATGCAGGGTTTTTTGGAATTTTTTTTGATTTTGTAAGCTAAAGTTCTCAAACCCCAATACTCTTTTGACACTAACTTTCCACCATTTTCTTCTAAAAGAAGTTTGAATTTATTTGTTAAATTATTTTCTATATCTAATTTCAAACCGAAAGGGACATATCCTAATGCTTTAGAAAGCGTTATATTTGTTTCTAAATTATCAAATACAGCTGTTGCTATTGATTTTACTTTAGGAACATTATCTAACGAAATTAATTGTTTCGCTAAAGTTTTTATAAATTCTCTTTGAGTTCTCATTCTACCATAATCGTTATCACCATAACTGCTTGGATATGAAGATCCATCATTGTTATGTCTAAATCTAACTAATTGTTCTGCTTGATCCCCATTTAAAGTTTGTAAACCAGATTTTAGATGTATGTGTAAATCTTGAGTTATATCATCATAATTCATATTTATAGGAA
>CALFMA010000621.1 GCA_937880065.1 uncultured Ruminococcus sp. | reverse complement strand
GGAGGCAATCCACAATTGTACCACAATCCCTGTCGAGATCAGATGCATCAAGGTCAATGAGTGACTCCTGTGTGCCATCGTCTCGTATGCCTATCAGTTCGTTGCTTGTGTTAATGAAAAAACGGTACTCACCGCAGCCTTTCAGGACGAAGAAGTATTCTTTTGAATCCCAATTATCTCCTGTGGTATAGATAGTCTGTCCACAGCTGCCTGATTCAAGGTCAAATTCAGAGACGGCAGCTTCATGTATCGTATGAGTATCCGGTGCATATTCTACTTTTTCCCGAAGCAGAATCGGCTTGTCATCACGGTCAAAGCAGAGGTATTTCACATTGTAGGAGTCATCTTCCTTGTTCAGATCCGATACGACAGAAACTTTTGCTGTTTCTTTGTCAATCTGCAAGACTTTACCGTCATACAGCGTTAGATACAGCACATCACCCACAGATTCAAAATCACCGCCAAGTCTGTAATCCGACATCATGTGATCCTGAAGCTCGTTTGCAGGGATGGCGGATATTAATTCGCCGTTTTTGGCATAGTGGCAGAGGAGATAGGGCTCGATTTCCTCATGGCCCTCATTGTTGACGATTGCCCAGATTCCATCTTCTTCAATGGCAAACCATCTGTATCTATTACTGTAATATTTTTCCTGATCTGACGGTGATGTAAGCACAAATGTTTCTGATGTCTGCATATCCTCGCTTATGTGCAGATAAGTCAGCTGCCTATACTCATTGTAGGCAATGCAGCCGAATCCATCTTCTGTTCGTTCTGCCTGTATGAAGCTTAAAATATCATTAGGCAGCTTGATTTGGTCACTGCGGACAATATTCGTCAGAGGAGTGTTATCCGTTGTAGGCGGCTGAGTCTCTGTCAATGTCTGTGTGGTACTGCTCTGTTCTGTTGTGGTAATCTGTGTGTTGCTATTTTGTTCTGGTGCGGTAGCATATGTGGTGGTACTGCTCTGCTCAGGAGTGGGATCCTGTGTCTGCTGACAGCCTGTGAGCAAGAGTACTGCCGATGTCATAGCAGCAACGCAGTGTTTGTATTTCATATTCATTCTCCTTCATTCAATCAGATGCAGGCATGGTGCGATCTGTTTCTGTATGGTGGAAATCCCTGATTATATTCTGATATAATAATTAATGTCTGCTCAACAATTATAGCATAATATCTCCGTGAAGTCAATAAAAAACCATAATATCCTGACCTTGCATCAGAAATACTATGGCTTAAAATTTCTATATGAGCGCAACACTTTACAGATAGCCTAATTTCATTAGTCCTCGTCTTCCCTGCGCTTTTCAAGCTTGAGTTTATCCTCAAGGGTATTTGATGCTATCTCGTCGGCAGACTGTATTGCATGAATGTAAATCTTACTTGTAGTATTAATGCTTGAATGTCCTAAACGGCGGGACACGGTAGGAATACTCACCCCCTCAGCAATTAAAAGTGTTGCGTGCGTATGTCGGAGAGAATGTGGTGTAAAGTGCGGTAGGTTGTTACGCTTTACGAATTTCCGTACCCAGTCGGTAACACTGTATGGATTCATAGGAGTTGAATCAACTTTGGTGAACAATCGGTCGTTGGGGACTGTTCGGATACTGCCGTCTGCAAGAATGATCTGTATATTATCCTGCCAATAATCATCGAGGTCAGTTCGCAGTTTCTGCCAATACTGCTGATATTCCCGAAGTAGATCAAACATTGTATCCGACAACTTGATTGTGCGGTATGATGTATCATTTTTCGGAGACTTTGTAATTATTCCCATACTATCTACTGCTTGACTTGTTCTTCGGATGTATATAACTTTGTTCTCAAAATCAACGTCCTTCCATTCAAGTCCGAGCAGTTCTCCTCTGCGGATACCACTATAGATTAGCAGGTACATAATGGTTTTCCACTTTTCAAGCAACTCCAAAACATGCCTTACTTGTTTATCATCAAGGAAAGCAGCTTCCTTCTTCTCTTGTTTAGGAGCTTTCATGTGATTCCTGTCAGCGATGTTGAAAGGAATAAGTCTGTCACGGGTTGCCTGTGCCAGTATTGTGCTTATGAGCTTATGGTAGTGGAGTATGGTCTTGTCTGACAAACCCCCGGTATTCAGATGAAGTTCAAACAATTGCTGAACAGGTGTATTAAGCCTCTTTGCTATCTTCTCAGCTGATTTAACGCTGATATGTCCGTCAGGTTTGCAGACAGCACTAATGGTTGTAGAGGATACTCCGCATAATGCCGCAAACTTTTCCTTTGAAAGCTGCATTTTCTTTCTTATATCATCTATGTTATCCGAAACAGCATAAGCTCCTGTTCGCTTAACACCGTCTTCACGCAGATTGTTATAGAACATCTGCAAATGACGGGATTGAAGCTTCACAAGCTTTATATCACCCAATGCTTCTTTTATGTCTTTGAACATTCCTCGATAACATTCATAGGTTTTCGGAGCAAGCTGAGGCGGACGATTAATCTCCAGCCAGGCTTCACCATAATCACCGAAACGAATATTGGTATCATAATATGCACCTATTTTGACTGTTTCCTCAAATTTTACAATCTGCCTTTGCAGTTCCCTCTCTATCTGCTTAGCACTCATGCCTTCTGGTGGTTTCCATGTCATAGAACGCTCAATCTGCTTGCCGTTACTGCTGTATCCGTCATATGTACGTATATAGTAGGTAATCTGACCTTTTTTGGATATGTGCTTTTTAACAGTTGCCATTTTTAAACTCCTTTCTACAAATATGGGGCATTTCCAAGAATGCCCCATATTCAGATATTCCCTTAGTCATTAAGCAATAATTTTTCTGATTCTTGATACAGGCTCGTCCTGTTCAAGTGTATGCGTATCGAGATACTTCATCAGACCGTCCCAGTTAACAAGTATGGAACGTCCCGCCTTAACAGAGGGAATTTCTCCACTTTTTACAAGAGTCAGTAATACTCTGCGGCTTATGCCGATATTATGTTCATTGCACAGCTTATAGGTTTCGTTTATGCTATTCATCTTTTTCATTACAATTCCTCCTAAATATGTAATTTCACTTGATTTTTGTGGGCTAATGGTGTATAATAATGGTGTAGCAACGCCCCGAATGGCGTTGTTCATCTACCTACGTTAAGTGAGATACTCCGTTTCGAAACGCTTGTACAACGGTGTATCGACGAATTTAATGGTCTTGCAATGAATAACTACGGGTTCATTCACACAGTCAACCTTATTGTAGCAGTCGCAGCTGAGTATGAAATCTCCGATACCCATTGAGCCAAATCCTGCATCAGCTGAGTTCTTATATCCAAGCTCAGCAGCAATTCTGTCGAGAGATTTTGCAGGTTTAAAGAATATTTTTATGCCTGCTTCTTTTACAACATCAATAGCGTGGCTGCTAGTAGATATATACTGCTGAGTCATGCCGATGAACTTGGTGTTGAATTTTCTGCCTTGCGTGAGTATTGTGTGCAGTGGACTGCCCT
>CALFMA010000620.1 GCA_937880065.1 uncultured Ruminococcus sp. | reverse complement strand
CAAAGAACAAGGCATTCAGATGGTAGACTTCAAGATGGTCGACATCAACGGCCAGTATCGGCACGTGACCATCCCCGCCGAAAACTTCTCGGAGGATACCATGAAGTCCGGCATCGGCTTTGACGCTTCCAACTACGGCTACGCCGTGGTGGAAAAGAGCGACATGGTCTTTATCCCCGACCCCGACACCGCGGTGATCGACCCATTCTGCAGCATTCCTACTCTCTCGATGACGGGCAACGCAATGATTATTGACAAAACGGAAAATCGATGTTATAATCATACAAAAGGAGAAGAACTATGGCAAAGAAGGGGCGGAAATTATTACTGATAACTGCCAGCTGGTACTGTTCGGCGGATTTGCGCCTACCAGCAGCTCGGCTGAAAGCTTGTCACGTTATTTAGGCAATCAGACTGTGCTTTCCGGTTCTATCAGCAAAGGTAAGAATGATCCATCACAGTCTTTGCAGATGATACAGCGACCATTAATTACAACCGATGAGCTGAAACTGTTACCGAAGGGTCATTTTATATTAGCCAAAACAGGCTGCCATCCTATGAAAACAGAGCTGCGTCTATTCTTAAAATGGGGGATAGAGCCTATTACAGATTATGTAGTGGCTGAGCAGGCAAATCGCATAGTGCAGTATGCGGATAAAAAAGAACTGGAAGAAAACCTGATCAATCGCTATCCGTTAAAGGAAATGGAAGAGAAAACAGCGGAACTGGATCCGCTTTTGGCGCAAATAAAATCCAGACGCAAAACAGAAGTACGAGTGGATTAGGAGGGATGTGTATATGTCATATTTTTCATCGATTTATGCTGCTGACTTGCCTAGCAGAGCGAAGATGGTGTATTTGTATCTATATGATAGGGCAGATAAGGATGGCTATTGCTTTCCGGCAATCAATACAATAGCTAGAGATTTAAGTATATCTAGGAGCACAGTAAAGCGAGCGATACATGATTTAGAGCAGCATGGCTGGTTGGAACGAACACAGCGATACAGAGAAAATGGGGGTAAGTCCAGCATGTTGTACAAAGTGCGACAGGGCAGAGTCTGACTATTTACTGGACTGTAGCATGGTTCATGGTGAACTGAGAATGTGAATATCCCAGTAGAATAAGGAGCATAGGCAGAAAGAGTAAGAGAAATGATAAATGGTGGTAAAAACTAAGATGTATTATATCTTGGTTTTTACCACCATTTGCTTGTACAATATTGATGCTATAGTATATTCAAAATATTTTGAAACAATTGAAAATCTTCAACTATAATAATTGCTAGCTTCTCACGTACTACACAGCCGGTGTCATAGAACGCATGAGCAAAACCGAAATGAAAAACTAAATAAAACAAGACCATCAGGCGGGAACGTTGTGAAAAAATTTATAAAAATCACAACTTCCCGCCTGTTCTGTGTCCTTTCTGCCTCCTTTCGTATGTTATAATGCTTGAGCAAAAAATACTTAAGAATGTTGATATAGTGAGGGGCACAGTAAAAATTATGGTAAATAAAATGGAGGCGGCAGAATGCAACAACAAAAGAAAGAAACATACTGGCTTCACTGCCCAATATGCAATAGTAAGACCCGCACAAAGGTATGTGAAGATACGGTGCTGCTAAAGTTTCCGTTATATTGCCCCAAATGTAAGAGCGAGACAATGGTAAATGTAGTGCAGCAAAAAATGACGATTTGTGACACTTAAAATAAAGAAGTGCCTGTATCGTTTGGTACAAGCACTTCTTTTATAATGTTTACCAATAGTCAGACGCATTGACGCAGAACAGGTAAACAGTATTATTTGATTTGTATAGATTCTTTAGAGCGTAGCGCAGCTAAGATTGTTTGGATGATAGGAAATAGTGCTTCTGCTTCTTGCTCAGAGCAATCACTCAATAGCTGCATTAATTGGCGTAGATGTGGTGTTTCTCGCTGCAGTTCCGGATAAAACACTTCTTGTGCATCAATGTTAAGAGTTCGGATAAGAGAGTATAGGATCTCAAGTTTAGGATTTCCTTTGTGGTTTTCGATATTCATAATGGTACGGGAATCAACATCTATTAAATCTGCTACTTGCACTTGTGTAAGGTCGCTTTCTTTCCTTTTGTGTTTTACAGCGTTACCTAAAGAGATTGCATAATCAGGCATTGTAGTTCACCTCATAGGTATTTTACAATACATACTCATTGATTTGAATTCACTGTAATTCATGCGTGATGTGTATTATAATTCATATTTAAAAGGACATAGAATATAGTGAGCCAGTTATTATTGACAAAGAACAGAATTAAAATACATTTCAATGGAATAAGTTAAGTAAATATATATATCAACGTGAATTGCAGTTCATATTGATGAAAGGGTATAAAGCGTCAGCTGAAAAGGTTGACGGCTTTATACCCTTTTGTATTTCAAACAATTGTCAAATTTTTATTGATGTTTTTTTGTTAAATCAAGATTTTGAACGTTTTATCTATATAGAGCGTTTTCACATTCCTTTCTTGAAAGGAGGTGAAAACGATGCAAAATTTAGATGATGCACAAAAGCATGCTGTAGAGCAGCAGTTTCATAGTTTTTGTTTGGCTGTATTGCAAAATGAAGTGAAGGACATTCACCGGCAGCATGAACGACAATTAAGCAAAGAAAAATTTTTTGATGACCTAACGAGAGACGAATTATTAGAAATCTCAACGGAGTTGACCATGACACCGGTCTCGCAGTCGGCGAAGGCTTCTTTCTCTACGTCG
>CALFMA010000619.1 GCA_937880065.1 uncultured Ruminococcus sp. | reverse complement strand
GCTGTGGATATAGTCTGTCAGCAAATCGGTCAAAATCCAAGTCGAAGTGACCCAATGCCGCAGTATATCTTGCCGTTATGCGTAACACATCAGTAACATAAATGCGGTACGCCAAATCACGCTGTTGTGATTGATAGCGTGCTATAGCATACCGCATAAATGCCTTGATTGTTTTTACTCCTCGATATTCTCCGAGGCAGAGCCAGAGGATGTCGCATCCCCCGTCTGACCCTGCGAGGTAAAAAGCTCAATCAGTCGGCTATCCGACACAAGGGTCATAAGGTTTTTGGTGACTTCCACGCCGTCGCAATGGTAGGTTTCTGCATCCTGTTCGGACAGGATAGCAAAAATCTGCATCATCGCTTTGGGGGAATTGGCAAGGAAGCCGGAGAACATCTTAAAACCGTTCTGCTCATCCTTAAACTTGCCATTTTCGGGGTTGGTTACAATGGTCATAATCGGCTCAAGCAACTGAGCAACAACCACAATAGCCTTTTCGTCCTTAAAATCGGATAACTTTTTCATTTACTTTTTACCTCCTAAATTTCGTGTTTAATTATTCCTCCGTGCCTTCCTGCACATAAAACTCCATCGGGACTTTGCTCTGTTCAGCAATGGAGGGATGACCGTTCAGCGTAACAGCAATCTGACCCTTGCCGTTCTTGGTGGTCTGAAGGCTGAAACCGCTGGAAGAAAGTGCGTTGATCAGACGGATTGCAACCAAGCCGCCGTCAGAACGGTCGCCAACCCACCACACATCGGCAAAGTCAGTATCCTTCAGGTCACGACGGGGAATAATTGCGCCGTTCTCTGCACCAATGTCAGCCGCACCCAAAGCCATTCGGATGACTTCAGTGGTGGTGTTCAGCGCAGTAAAGCCGAGGGAAGTTTCCCAACCGTCGAGGTGCATCAGTTCCTTCATACCGTTGGGAACATTGTCCACATCTTCGCCCCAATCGGAATAGGTGGGAACGCAGGTGGGGTTGATGCCACCGGTAGTGGCGCAGATAATATCCTCATCGACCAGTTCAGGGCTTGCGGGATCAAAAGACTTCAGCAGAACGCCAGCGTCCACCTGGAACTCGTCGAAAACATCCTGAGAAACAACAGAAAATCTACCCATTATATCTCCTTTCAATTCGCAGTCATAAACTCGAATGTCAAATTCAAATATTTGCGTTTGATAAGGTCATCGCTTTCATCGCCCATATTCTGTGCGAACGGCTGACCTCGTTTAATCCAAATGCGACCGCCGTCACACTTGATAATTTTACCGCCCAAGCCGATATGGGCAGAGATTTCTTCCGTTTTGGCATTGATAGCCGTCCAGCTTTCGCCACGATACCACAGGGAGGCGGTAGCGGCAACCTCACGGTCAAAACTGTCTGTGACAAGCTGATATGTCACATACGGAAAAGCCGCATCTGTTGGAACTGTGTTTTCCTCGTAGGCAGTCAAGCCAAAGCCAGACCAAAACTGGTAAATTGCAGCCGCTTTTGTCATACAGGCAACTCCCATTCTTCCGCTTCGACCTGCAAAAACTGGAATGTTGCACTTTTGGGTGTCTGCAAATCGTCACCATCGGACTTGATGCGGAAGACCTTCCCATCTCGTAATCTGCGGATTACATCGTGGTATTCAAGTTTTGCGTTCAGCGGAGCGGTGATAGTGTATCGGCTTGTTACACCTTGCTTTTCAGCCGCCCTTGCTTCCATAGAGGAATTAAAAGTGATAGCCGCCTTAAAAGATGCGCCGTCAACCCAAACAGCCGGGAGAAAGCCGCCCTCGCCGTCAGGCTTCCGGCTCTTGTCCAGCATGATGCAGTCAGCCATAAAGGCTTGAATCAGGCTCATATTTTCCTCCATCTGTTAAGCTGCACCCGAAAAGCGTCCTTCCATGTGGCAGCTTGCCCCTGTGCGTTTATAGCTCTTG
>CALFMA010000618.1 GCA_937880065.1 uncultured Ruminococcus sp. | reverse complement strand
CAAACTAAAGTTTGCTCCGTGCGGATCGGCAAATATTTAGAGATGCCTTTATTTTACTTAATTGTAACAAATGTAAAAGATATTGTCAACGGAGAAAATGAATAAAAGGTGGACAAAATGAATGATTTTCCAGAAAATAAGCAAAAAAACACTTAAAATCACAAAAAATAAACGGCAAAAAATATACAATGGTAACAAACAGCTATTTTTGTCTAATTAATTCTTGCTGGAAATTTAAAATAATATTCATAAATTGCCAATGAAATTATAATGGAGAAAATAATTGACAAAGCTTTTTTAAAAAAATGCCTTTCCCCTATTGACAAATGGAAAATTGTGTGATATAATCAATATATGAACAGTTGTTCATATGATAATTCAACAGGAGGCACTTATGGAAAATAATTTTGATATATTAAATCTCGGCTGTGCTCATTGCGGCAGTAAAATCGAAGATGCAATAAAAAAACTTAACGGCGTTGAAGATGCCGTACTCAACTTTCCCATGCGTAAAATTAAGATAAAAGGCGATATTTCGGAGGCTCTCCTTGATGAAATCAACCGTATTGCCGACAAAATCGAGGCTGGTGTGAAAATCGTTCCCCACGGTCATAAACACTACGAGCATAACCACGATTGTGAGTGTGACGGTCATCATCATGAACACGGTCACGACTGCGAATGCAGCGGTCATCACCACGAACACTCACACAACAACACAGAAACAAAAATTAAGAAAAATCCCGGAATTACGCTGTTTATTGCAGGTATTCTGCTCTTTGCCCTTGCACTTGCAGCTGAGCATATTTTACACTTCAAGCTTGCGTTTCTAATTTATTTAGCGGCATATCTGCTCATCGGTTTCAATGTCTTAAAAGCTACGGTGAAAAATATTTCAAAGGGCAACTTTTTCGACGAAAACTTCCTTATGACTATTGCCGCTGTAGGTGCATTTATTCTCGGCGAGTATTCCGAAGCTGTGGGAATTGTGCTTTTCTTCAAAATCGGCGAACTTTTTGAAAATTATGCCGTTGAAAAAAGCCGCAAAGCAATAACAGACGTTGCGGCACTAAAAGTTGATAAAGCAACTATTCTCAGAAATGGCGAATATGTGAATATTGACTCAGAAGATATAAAAATCGGCGATATTCTGCTGATTAAAACAGGTGAATCAATTCCTGCCGACGGTATAATGTGCGAGGGAAATTCAAAACTCGATACCTCAGCTATCAACGGCGAGCCTGTTCCCCTTGTCATTAAAAAGGGCGATAAAATTATGTCGGGGTGCATAAATCTTGCAGATACTTTTACAATGGAAGCTACTGCAATTGCCGCTGAATCAATGATTTCAAGAATTGCACAAGCTGTTGAAGATGCCGCATCTCAAAAGCCGCAGATTGACCGATTTATAACAAGATTCTGCAAAATTTACACTCCATTTGTAATAATTACGGCTCTCCTCACGGCTATTCTCGGCTCTGTAATAACAGGAAATATCAGCAACTGGATTTATACTGCCCTGACATTCCTTGTAATCAGCTGCCCCTGTGCGTTGGTTTTAAGCGTTCCTCTTGCCTATTTTTCGGGAATTGGTGCTGCTTCCTCAAAGGGAATACTTTTCAAGGGCGGTGCATCAATTGAAGCTTTGTCAAAAATTAAGGCTGTTATTTTCGATAAAACAGGAACTCTTACAAACGGAAGTTTCACAATAACCGATATTTACCCCTGCAACAGCACAAATGAAAGGGAACTTCTTGAAATTTGCGGCAGCTGTGAGCAAACTTCAACTCACCCTGTTGCGGAGTCAATTACCTCATATTGCCGAAATAATGGTATTGAACTCATCCAGCCAGATTCTTCGGGAGAACTTGCGGGCAGAGGTGTTTATGCCGTTCTCCGTGAAAAAAATGTTCTCTGCGGAAATGAAAAGCTGATGAGTGAAAAAAATATCACTATCCCCCAAATGCCCGAAATTAAACTTGGAAATGTTGTATTTGTTGCAGTTGACAATGAAATCATAGGACGAATTGTTGTTTCGGATTCCGTGAAAAACACCTCAGCAGATGCAATTTCTCAGCTGAAAAAAATGGGAATTCACACAGTTATGCTCACGGGCGATAAGGCTGAAAATGCCGATGCTGTAGGAAATATCATCGGTATCGACAAAATAAAAAGCGGACTTATGCCACAGGATAAACTGGCGGAACTGAACAAAGTCCGTGAGGAATTCGGCTGTGTAATGTTCGTCGGTGACGGCATAAATGACGCTCCGGTTCTTGCAGGTGCAGACGTGGGCGGTGCAATGCAAAGCGGCTCTGATATTGCTCTCGAAGCGGCTGATGCGGTATTTATGAACAGCGAGCCTATGGCTGTTGTGGCGGCGAAAAAAATTGCAGATACAACACAGCGTATTGCATATCAGAATATAATTTTTGCCCTTGGAATTAAAGCACTTGTGCTTATTCTCGGTCTGTTCGACCATGCCGATATGTGGCTTGCGGTATTTGCGGATTCGGGAGTTGCAATGCTCCTTATTCTCAATTCAATCCGTATTCTGAAATCCAACAAAAGGAGAAATTCAAATGAAAGCTAAACACTTGCCCGTGTATGGAATCGGCCCTGTTTTATGCGTTCCTCTTGCAGTTGTAATGGGAATACTTTTTACGATGAGTATAAAAGGAAAAATTTCCTCAACTGATTTCGGAGAAATAGTAAATTCAATACTTTCCATAGTGGGTTATATCATTATTTTCCTTGGAATTATTCTGTGCCTCGGAGCAGATAAAGGTGATAAGCTGAAAAGCAATATCAAGGAAAATCGCCTTAAAACCAACGGTTCATTCCGCTTTGTGAGAAATCCACGCTACTCAACTTTTCTCCTTGTGGAATTCGGGCTTGCTCTTGTATGCCACAATCTTTACCTGCTGATTATCCCTGTCCTTTTCTGGATTGAAATGACAATTGTGCTGAAACGCACAGAGGAAAAATGGCTGACAGAGCTTTACGGTCAGGAATATATTGACTACTGCCAAAAGGTTAACAGATGTATTCCATTTTTCCCGAAATAAAAATTATCGGCTTATGACATTTCATCATAAGCCGATTTTTATTACATATTCGCAATCTGATTTACAGCAGGGTCAATCCAGTCACCCTCGTAAAGTTCAATTGTTCCCTGGTCGCAATGCTTTGCAAGCTCAGGTGCAATAGGAATCTGTGCAATTACAGGAATTCCGTATTCCTTGGCAATATCCTCAATGTGGCTGTCGCCATAAATCTTATGCTTCTTGCCGCAGTCGGGACACTCAAAATAGCTCATATTCTCAACAATACCGATAATCGGAATATTCATAAGCTTAGCCATTTTTACTGCCTTTTCAACTATCATTGAAACAAGCTCCTGAGGAGATGTTACAATTACAATTCCGTCAACAGGAATTGACTGGAATACTGTAAGGGGAACATCGCCTGTTCCGGGAGGCATATCAACGAAAAGATAGTCAACATCTTTCCAGATTACATCTGTCCAGAACTGCTTTACAACGCCTGCAATAACAGGGCCTCTCCATACAACGGGGTCAGACTCGTTTTCAAGGAGAAGATTGATTGACATTCCATCAATTCCCATTTTGCTCTTTGTAGGGATAATGCCGAATTCGCAGGCATCAGCCTTGCCGTGGATACCAAATGCCTTTGGAATTGAAGGGCCTGTAATATCAGCGTCAAGCAGACCTACATTCTTGCCCAATCTCTGCATACCAACAGCAAGCATTGATGAAACCATTGTTTTACCTACGCCGCCCTTACCGCTGACAATTCCGATTACCTTATTGATTTTACTAAGCTGATTAGGCTTTTCGATTAAGCTCTGTGGTTCTTTTCTGCTTGCACAATCGCTGCCGCAGGAAGAACAATCGTGTGTACATTCACTCATTATATTTACTCCTTTGATTTATAATTATATTATACCCGATTTACAGGGATTTATTTAAGATTGATATACTGTGTGATATCCTCTCTCATACGGAGAACCTCACGGCGTGCAGCCTTAGCAAATTCACGCTCATCACAGCCCTCTTTCTGATATGCACACATTACAGCACGGCTGGAATTAACAATTGCACCAAGTCCGTTTTCGTCAAATCCGCCCTTTAAGCCTTCAGCACCGCCGCCCTGTGCACCGTAACCGGGAACGAGGAACATTGTGTGTGGAAGTCTTTTTCTAAGTTCTGTGAGCATTTCGGGATATGTTGCACCTACAACTGCACCTACTGCTGAATAGCCATATTTGCCGATTGTATCAGCTCCCCACATTTCACAGAGGTCGCCCATTTTAGCGTAAATCGGTGTGCCGTCTTCAAGCTTTAAATCCTGTAATTCGCCGCTTGACGGATTTGATGTCTTAACAAGAACGTAAATGCCTTTATCCTTTTCCTTGCAGACTTTAAGGAGAGGTGCAATTCCGTCTGTACCGAGATAGCCGTTAACTGTGAGAGCATCTGCACCGAAAGCCTCGGAAATATTATCGCCTACAGCTGTAGTTCCGAGATGTGCATTTGTGTATGCTTCCATTGTAGCACCGATGTCATTACGCTTACCGTCAGTAATAACGAACATACCCTTGAGTTTTGCATAGCGGATTGTCTTTTCCAATGCTCTGACACCGTAGTGACCGTACATTTCGTAATATGCAGCCTGTGGCTTGATAGCAGGAACTACATCACAGATTTCGTCAATAATTGCCTGATTGAAGTGATAAATAGCCTTTGCAGCAGCTTTGAGAGTAAGTCCATCCTCCTCGAAATAGCGTCTGCGGATAAACTCGGGAACATAATCCAGCTTTGGATCAAGACCTACAACTGTAGGATTTTTTGTTTCGATGATTTTCTCAATAAGTCTGTCAAATGACATTTTTATTCCTCCTGTGAATTTATTTTATGGCAAATGCCTTTTTATCTTGCATCGTATTTGATAATGCCCTTGGAAATTGTTACAAGAGCCTTTCCTGTGAGAGTCTGTCCCTTGAATACGGAATTTTTTGAAATGGAGTGAAGTTTGTTCACGTCAACTGTCCATTTCTCGTTAATATCCGCAATTACAAGGTCGGCTGTGCTGCCCTTTTCAATTTCGGGTACATCAAGACCAAGAATTTTTCTCGGATTTACACACATAAGTTCCACCAGCTTATTCAGCGTGATTTCACCTGTGTGATACAAAGCTGTAAGAGTTGCGGCAAGAGATGTTTCAAGTCCAAGTACGCCGTTGGAAGCTTTCTCAAAATCTGCCTTTTCTTCGGGAGCGTGAGGTGCATGGTCGGTGATGATACAATCAATTGTGCCGTCCTTAATTCCCTCGATTATTGCCTTTACATCCTCATCTGTACGCAGGGGCGGATTCATTCTGTAATCGGCATCACGCTTTTCCAGAAGCTTATCCGTAAACATAAAGTAATGGGGAGCAGTTTCACAGGTTACCTTGACTCCCTGTGATTTTGCAAAGCGAATCATTTCCGTACTGCCCTTTGTTGACACGTGACAAATGTGAATTCTCGCATCAACGGACTGTGCAAGAATCATTTCACGGGCAGTTATATAATCCTCTGAGGCTCTGTCCATTCCCTTGACTCCAAGCTTTTCGGAAACTTCGCCCTTATTCATAATTCCGCCGTCAATAATGCTTAAATCCTCGCAATGGGAAGCTACGAGAAGTCCGTTTTCCTTTGAAAGTTCCAATGCCTTACGCATCATTTCAGCATTTTCAACAGGTCTGCCGTCGTCGGAAATGCAGATACAGCCTGCATTTTTCAATGCTTCGTAATCGCAAAAACCATTTCCGCTCATTCCCCCTGTGATACAGCCTACAGGGTAAACATCAACTCCCGTTGACGCTGATTTTTCAATGACATAGCGGATAGTTTCGGGATTATCGCAGATAGGCTTTGTATTGGGCATTGCAAGAACTCCTGTTACACCTCCTGCAAGTGCCGCCGCACAGCCTGTTTCATACTCCGAAAACCGTCTGGAGCTGCTGCAGATTACCGGTATTACCCCGGTTATTGTTCTTTCAGACGGAAAGACTTATACACTTGAAGCGGGGCTTAACCATATCAATGAAACGGATGTCGTTCTTCTGAAAAATGATACCTATGAAAGATCAG
>CALFMA010000617.1 GCA_937880065.1 uncultured Ruminococcus sp. | reverse complement strand
AAAATTTAATTTATATAGCTAATACCACTCATAAAAAAACAGCAGACCATAACGATCTGCTGTTTTGTGTCGATTTTATTTCTCTGGAAGTGTGTCAATAAGCTTTGCATCAAATTTCTGAATTGCAAGTCCGTCAGCTGCTGTAAGTCCGCTGCCCGGATCAGAACAATCCGCATTCTCTGCACCCTGCTTTGATAACTTATATTTATCGCCATTTGCCAATGTCTGGTAAATGGCAGCTGCATCGGCTATTGTAACAACTCCGTCGCAGTTTGCATCACCGTATATAACATCGCCTGGATCAGGTGCTGTAGTAGGCTCTGTGGTTGGCTTTGTAGTTGGCTTTGTGGTAGGTTCTGTTGTAGGCTTAGTAGTTGGCTCGTCTGTAGGTGCTGTAGTTGGTGCAGTTGTGGGCTTTGTTGAAGGCTGTGTATTTCCGCTGTAATAGTCGCTGAGGGAAATACCTGTTCCATTCTGTCCAAGAGGAATTTTATGGTCAAGGCTGATGAATAAGCCGTCATCTGTCTGCCAGAGTGAAGGTTCAACAAATTCGTACTTTTCCATATCCCATTCTGTCCAGTTAGTGCTGCCTGCAATAAGTCCGCCTGTATCGCCTGAGTTTTCATTGAAGCACCAGAATGTATGGTGAATACGCTTCTCAATCATATAGTCACGGAGAAGTCCCATCCACTTTCTGTTATCGCCTGTTGGGTCGTGTTCTGCATCAAGGAATCCGCCCCACTCACCCATAAGAAGCGGTGAAATCTTTTCCTCAACAAGGAATGCCCATGTATCATACCAGTAATCTTCAAGGAGAGTTTCACGGGTAAAGTCTTTCTTGAACCATTCCTGCTCCCAAACAAGCGGGCCGTAGTCGTGGGGAGAATATACAAGCTGGCTCTGATGTTCGCCTAAATCTACGGGGTAATCTCTTACACCACGGAAGTTACCGCCCCACCATGCACCATGGAAAGCCTGTGCGCTTGGGTCGTCATAATGTGCGTAATCAACAGCAGGACTGTTCCAGTCCTTGCCGTTTTCAAACTTAGGATAAACCTCAATTCCCTCTACCATAAGAAGAAGATTCGGGTTTACTTCCATAATGGCAGCAGATGCTCTTTCAGCGGCATATTTCCAGTTATTATCAGCAGTTGAATCATCCCAGATTGCCATACCCTGACCGTCATTCTTGCCGTGAGGCTCATTTTTCAGGTCAAGAGCAATAAGAGTATCGTCATCTTTATAGTAATCAGCTACCCATGTAAGTGCTTCAATCCAATCCTCATCGCTGTAATTGCTGTCATACCAAAGAGGATACTGGTGACCGTTTGAAGCTGTAGTTGCACAATGAATATCAATCATAATCTTGATACCATTCTCTCTGCACCAATCAACAGCCATATTCCAGATATCAAAGCTGTACTTCGGCTCACTTCCCTCAACTCCGTCAACTGAAAGCTCAGGATTTGAATATGTATTGATTTTAACCATATATGGGTCGGGCTCTTGGTTTTTCCATTGAAGAAGAATCTGAGTTGACATAGGTACACGGAGCAGGTTGAAGCCGTGGTCAGCAATCTGATTCAGTGCATCGTGCATATTAAGGCTCCATACGCCGTCAAAACATTGTGTTGTAACATTGTAACCAAACCAGTTACAGCCTGTCAGCCATACAGGGTTGCCGTACATATCAACAATCTCGGCATTTTCATTAACGTGAAGCCAGTCGTCGTGATACTCGTCAGGTGCGGCAGTTGTAACCGCCTCCTTCGATATGCTGCCTGTTACAACTGTACAGAGCATAAGTGAAGCAGCAATTGTTGAAGCTGCTCTTTTAAAAATTTTTGCCATAAACATTCCCTCTCTTTAACAGAACAAAAATGACACATTTTGTTCATAATTCTCATCTTTATTATATACTATAAAAACCCGAATGTCAAGATTTTTCCAAAATTTTACGAAAAATCTTCGTCGGGATAACAAATGAGCTTCCTTACGGAAGCTCATTTGCCATGATATAGGGATTATTGGGGATTTATAATTAAATGTTGGGGTAAACATTTAATTACCGTAAATTAATTTAAGAGGCTTGTTTTATCCTCTATAAAGTATTATACCACACAAATGTGAAAATTGTGTTAAAATTCATACTGGAATAATGACGAAAATCGCAACAATTATTTTCAATTATTTTGGGAAGAAAGTTTTCTGCCCATTTTTTATCAGTATATAGATGAATAAAATATCCTAATTCAAATAAGTACTTGTCATCATCCGTTATTGTAGGAACAACAACATGACGAATCCAAGTTGGAATATTTTTTTCAGAAAGATATATCTCAACGCT
>CALFMA010000616.1 GCA_937880065.1 uncultured Ruminococcus sp. | reverse complement strand
AAGTCTGTCGTTATCAATACTTGCGTAAGAAGTATTGGCGAAAACGCTTTCACTAAGTGCGAAAACCTTGAAAGTGTGAGCATTTTAACTCCCGATTGTATATTTGCTGACAGCGCAGATATATTACCCAGTGGTATTGAACTTACCGTTGACAGCGGTTCAACGGCAGAAGCATATGCTAAGAAGTTTGAATTGGAGCACACAGTAATTGAATACGGTAAAGCAAGCGGTAAAATCGGCGAAAATGTCTCATGGCTTCTTTTCGATTACGGATATTTACGTATTTACGGCGAGGGCGATATGATTGACCTTGGCGGAGTAAATCCTTGGGGCGAATATGAGGACGAAATCACACGAGTACAGATTAACGAGGAAGTTACAAGCATTGATAAATCTGCATTTGAGGGTTGTGACAACATCGCTGAAATGATTGTTTTAAATCCCGAATGTAAGTTTGCTGAAAGCGAAGATGCGATTCCCGAAGATACTGTAATCTTTGGTGCAGAGGGTTCAGGTGCTTTGATGTATGCTCAGATGTTCGGCAGAAGCTTCAAGACTATATCTTCTGAAATTACAGCTCCCGAGGAGGAAGAATCTCCTTTTGTTGCCGAGGGTAAGTGCGGTGAAACTCTCGATTGGAATATCCAGACTGACAAGCGACTTTTCATTAATGGCGACGGCGTTATGGACAGTTATATGGGCTACAGCAACTGGGAGGAATATACCGACTTATTTGATACAGTTGAATATTCCGGAAAACTTGAAAACTATGGCGAATATGCTTTCTACAACTGCAAGAATCTCAAATCCATTGAGCTTGCACCTGTAATTGGTGCTCACGCATTTGAGGGCTGTTCAAATATTACAAGTACAATAACATCTGGTGAATTTGTTCTTAAAGAAATCGGCGATTACGCTTTCTATGGCTGTGATAATTTGGGCGGATTAACTATAGAAAATCCTGAATGTGTCATTGCTGACAGTCCTTATGTATTCCCTGAGGATATGACTATTTTTGGCGTTGCAGGCTCAACTGCACAGGCTTATGCTGAAAAGTACGGCTTGGTGTTTGTTGAGATTGAAAGCGAAGAACAGGAATTTATTGCATATGGCGAATTAGGCGAAAATCTTACATGGGAACTCCTTAATAATGGTATGCTTTACATTAACGGCGAGGGTGAAATGCTTGAATGTGGTGAAGGCGGCTATCCTTGGAGCGATTTTTCAGATAAGATTAAGGATATTTCACTTGCTAAGGAAGTAACAAGCATCGGTGCTTACGCATTCTATAACTGCAAAAATCTCGAAACCTTGCATCTTGCTCCTGTAATTGGTGCACACGCATATGACGGTTGTAGTAATGCTACCGTTTTGGGTTTTTATGTAGATTTAGCAATTAATGAAATTGGTGATTATGCATTTAACGGATGCGATGGTATTGAAGTCGTATACATCGGAAATCCCGACTGTGTTATTGCTGACAGCGAATTTGTATTCCCTGCAAACACAGAAATCCATGGTTATGCAGGCTCAACTGCACAGGCTCATGCTGAAAAGTATAATATGCACTTTACAGCTATAAGAAAAGAAATTGTAAGCGGTGAATTTGGCGAAGGTTTTGAGTGGACGATTTTCGATGACAATACAATTTTAATCGACGGTGTGGGCAAAATGCCTGAATATGAGGCAGGTAATTATCCTTGGAGCGACTATTCGGATATGATTAAGGAGATTCAACTTGGCAAGGAGGTAGAAAGCATTGCTGCTTATGCATTCTACAACTGCACAAATCTCAATCAGATACAACTTGCTCCTGTAATTGGCGAACACGCATATGACGGTTGTATTAATGTTTACGGTGTTGGCAGTTATTCTGATATTCCTGTTAATGAAATTGGTGATTACGCTTTCAATAATTGCGGATTTTTCTCATATCAATTTACTAATCCCGAATGTGTAATTGCGGACAGCCCCAATGTATTCCCTGCCAATACAACGATAAGTGGTTTTGCAGGTTCAACAGCACAGGCTCATGCTGAAAAGTACGGTTTGGATTTTGCAATTATCGAAGAAGAACCTGTTACAACAACTGCACCTGATTCCGACTCTGAAACAACTACAACAACTACTACAACTCCTAATGATTCTGAGTCAGAGCTTCCACAGACAGGTTTCTCAAAAGCTTATGACTATCTGGCATTTTCAGCAGGCGTAATGGCTCTTTGCGGTATTTATGCTATGAAAAAAGGCAAGAAGAAAGAGGACGAAGAATAATTAACAGCAGGGGAATGACGGAATAAATGACAAAATTTCACGACAAAATTTTATGACATAATTTAATATTCAGCAAAAGAAACCGCACAGAGCGTAATGCTTTGTGCGGTTTTTGACTTATCCATATTTCTCGCTGAGATATATGCTTACTCTGTTCTGGATAATTTCAGCTGTCTTTTCTGCCGTATATTCACCCTCGAAAAATGGCATAGTTTCCTCACGGATAATATTGTAAATTACATTATCTCCCTGTCTTACGTCCTTTGCGGCTTCACGGACTATTTTGTCGTATTTCTCACATTCTTCATCGGTGAACTCATAATATGTGACAATATCGTCCATATCAGGTCCGATCCACAGCTTGTCTCCTCTGAATGTTTCGCCGTTTTCGTCAACATAAGTAGCGTTTTTCTGCTTCTCCAACTGTTTTACATAGTATTCCTCAACCGCAGGATACTGCCATCCGCCGAATACACCGTTAGTATCTGTGTAGTATCCTTCAGAGAAGTAAACTGTCTTGATAACATCCCATGCACCCTCAATACAGGGAGAATTTGCCATAATTCCCATACAATTCGACGGCTGAACAAAAGAGCCATTTCCGTTTTCGTTGGGATAGCCGACAAGTGTTGCAGGCTCGTTAAATCGCGCATGAAGTGTTTGACGGAGACCGAACCAGCCGCCCAAGTCCATATCGTAAATCATACTTTCGTCGTTTATGTACTGACCTTCGTTGTATACATCAAATCCGCCGCTTTCATTCAGCCAGCTGTCATATTCCTCTAATGTAAGTCCTATATGATTATCACGAACAATATTCATGGCTTTAATAAATCCCGCATCTTCAAAATTGCAAACAGCATTTTCATAGTCCACAAATTCAGAATAATCCATAAGCAGTAATAAATTATAATTCATCTCCTGGTTTGCCCATGTGTTGATTTTCATTCCCTCGGGGAGAGCCTTTATTTTCTCGGCAAACTGGTCATAGTTCCAGCTTGTAAGTCCGTCAAGGAACTTATCCTTTACAACCATAGTTTTGAATGAGAAAGAGGGGGAAATCTGCAAAAGTTTGCCGTTGAAATCCAGTCCCTCCAGATAGCCGTCAAGAAAATCCTCACGTTTAAGTTCTGTATCTTTGTCGAGGAGTGTGTACAAATCCACGAAAATTGACTCTCTTGCACCAAATGAGCCGGGAGTCATTTCGCTGTTAAACCTGATAACATCGGGTGCATTTCCACTTAATATATCCTGATGAAGTTCTGTAATTCTGTCATCGTAAAGAGAATTTGCATTGCCGTAATCTTTTATCTCTACACGATATGGGCTGTCAGGCTTTGCTGAATTATAGGCTTTTGCAGGTGTATTTACAAGATCGCCTGAAACAAGATTTGCCACACGAATGACTGTTTTACTTTCAAGAACAGAAATATCCGCCTCTGTAAGCAGTTTCATTGTACTGCCGCTTGCATCTGTCATAGCAGCAGCGAATTCATTTTCTCCCGTCATAGTAAGGGAGTATATACTAATGCTGTTGAAATCGTTGTCAATGAAATCGCAAAGCTTAACCCAACTGTTATCCTTTAAGCCGTAAAGCATACCGTTAAACATTGCCGCAAGCCGATATTCCCCGAAACCTGCCGTCATTGTGTAGGCTGTATCGGTAAGGGGAGAACATTCCTGCTTATTTACAAGCTCCGCAGCCTCAATTTGTGCGGTATATGTGGTATCTTCGCCGCTATATACAACCGTGGGTATTCCCTCAGAATCAAGAGATATACCATGAACATGATAAGGCGTAAGGTCGATAGTTCCCAATATTTCGCCGTCGAGGGAAACAATAGTCAGAATACTGTTATCATCGTTAATAATGAATCCGTCCTTACAATTATAGATATTACTGAATCTGTCCTTTGTGAGAATTTCACCGCAGTTCAGATTTTTCTGAATATTGCCGTCACGGTCGAAAACGTAAATCAAGGTTTCACCGTCAAGAGTTGTCAGCACCGCCTTTCGTCCTCCGGTCAGAAGTGCGGCATTACAGATAAATTCGCCCTCTTGCGGTGTAAAGCGGAACTGAGTATAATCCCCGAAGTCGTTTTTGCTGCTGAATCCCGCATATCCGCCGCTTTTCAGTTCCCCGAAAGTGAGAATATTTCCGCCTAATGGGTCACGGGAAAGGCATTTTATGCTTTTGAAATTATCAGCAAGCCTTATGTCAGCGGCATTTAGGATAAGTTTCTGAGTTTCTGCTAAAGGTGCGGAATTTCCGCTGTTTTCGGTGTTTTTTTCGGCACAGGCGGTACAGCTTAAAATCATACCTAAAGCCATTGTTAATGCAATTAATCGTTTCATATAGTGTCCTCCATTTTAAATATTTATTGGAAATCGGCATTAATTTGCTTCTTTCTATATACAAGTGTATTTAGAGGGCAAAAAAGTCAAAGTTTTCTTCAATTTCGTAGGAATGTACAGTTAGTATATGCTAAATTAGTGCATAATAAACAAAAACCGCACAGACTAAAAAATCTGTGCGGAATGGAATAATTAATTTTCGGAACTGATAAACATATCGTAGATACGTCTGATAGCTTCGGGGAGGTCATTTTCGCTTACACCGATGATAACATTAAGCTCAGATGAACCCTGGTCGATAAGCTTTACGTTGATACGAGCGTGAGCCATAGCTGCAAAAACTCTTGCAACAGTACCACGTGTATTCTTCATACGTCTGCCCACAACTGCGAGAATTGCAATACCGTCCTCGATTTCAAGGTGGTCGGGATTAACCTCACGGCGGATTTCAGCAAGTACCTTTTCACGAACAGGCTCCAGCTTAGCACTGTCAACTGTGATGCTCATTGTGTCAATTCCAGAGGGCATATGCTCAAAGGAAATGCCGTTCTGATAAAGCACGTTGAGAACTTTCATACCGAAACCAAGCTCATTGTTCATCATAGCCTTTTCGATGTTGATTGTGCTGAATCCCTTTTTGCCTGCGATACCTGTGATTGTGTGTCCAAGGCTTTCACGGCTGAAATCGTAGTCGTTGGAAACAATCATTGTACCTGCGTCCTGAGGTCTGTTTGTGTTGCGGATATTGATTGGAATACCTGCGGAACGAACAGGGAAAATAGCGTCCTCATGGAGAACAGATGCACCCATATATGCAAGCTCACGAAGCTCACGATAAGTAATTGTTTCGATAGCCTCGGGGTTTTCAACTATTCTTGGGTCAGCAATGAGGAATCCTGAAACGTCTGTCCAGTTCTCGTAAATTTCAGCATTTACAGCATTTGCAATAATTGAACCTGTAACATCTGAACCGCCTCTGGAGAAAGTCTTGATAACTCCCTCTGTTGTTTTGCCGTAGAAACCTGGGATTACAGCGTTGTCGAGGTCTTTCATCTTTGCTCTGACAGCCTTTACAGTATCATCGAGAAGAAGCTGTCCCTTTGTATCGAAAACGATAACATCAGCGGCATCAACGAAGTTGTAGCCGAGGTAAGCTGCTAAAATCTTACCGTTGAGAAATTCGCCACGGCTTGCAGCAAAATCTCTTGCAGGGTGATTTTTAAGCTCATTTGTGATAATATCGAAATCCTCATCGAGGCTGATATTTACGCCGAGGTCGGAAATAATTCCGTTGTAGCGGTCCTTGATAATCTGGAAATCATTTGTGAAATCCTCACCGCTGACAGCAAGCTCACAGCACTTGTAGAGCATATCGGTTACCTTGATATCATCGGAAAAACGCTTTCCGGGAGCAGATGGAACAACGTATTTACGCTTGTCATCGGATTTTATAATATCGGCAACCTTGCGGAACTGATTAGCGTCTGCCAGAGAGCTGCCGCCGAACTTTACAACTTTATTAGCCATAGTAAAAACCTACTTTCATAATAATTGTTATTTTTCTATCATACCTATTACATTATATAATAAAATATGCAAATATATTAGTAATAAAAGAAGCTATCTTTCTTAAACTAATACCTATAATATTAAAAATATTTAAAGCATTAGCACTACCCTTACCTAAATCTTCTTTAGTAGTAGTATAAACTAACATAACACCATACAATATAAAGAATATAAACTTAAATACAATAATATTCATATCTATAAAAGCAAATTCTTTATGATACATATAAGCATACATAACAATTAATATGAACTTTAATTTCCACAATATTTTCAAATATTTAACTATATTAACATTACTCAATAATAAAAGAAAAAATACAAAACTTATATTTACAATAAATAATAAATTGTTAAACTTTAATAAGCAAATAATAACATATATAAAAAAACCAAAAATCTTAACAACAGGATTTAATCTATGTACAATAGATTCCTCATTATTATAAGAATAATCTAATCTATTTAACATTTCTATACAATTCCTTTATTAATTCTTTTATATCAGTATATTCTAAAATATTATGTCCACATTCTTGCGCATATTTAGTAAATTCTATT
>CALFMA010000615.1 GCA_937880065.1 uncultured Ruminococcus sp. | reverse complement strand
CGGAAATCAGCGTGGATTTTCCTACGTTGGGGAATCCTACAAGTCCCACATCGGCAAGCAGTTTCAGTTCAAGAGTAACCTCGAACTCCTCACCGGGGAAGCCAGGTTTTGAAAATCTGGGGATTTGTCTTGTGGAAGTGGCAAAACGGGCATTTCCCTTTCCGCCATTTCCTCCCCTTGCAAGGATTTTCGGCTCGTCCGTTGACATATCCGCCATAATACGTCCCGAATTAGCCTCACGGATAAGCGTACCTCTCGGCACTTTTATAATAAGAGGCTCAGCACTTTTACCTGTGCAGTTACGGGATGAACCGTTCTGACCTCTTTCAGCCACATATTTTCTCTTATAGCGGAAATCAATAAGAGTTGAGAAGTTGTCATCGACAACGAATACAACATCGCCGCCCTTACCGCCGTCACCGCCGTCGGGGCCGCCTGAGGCTACATATTTTTCTCTGTGGAAGGAAACAGCACCGTCGCCGCCGTCCCCTGCCTTTATTTTAATTTTCGCCTTATCAACGAACATTTTTTACCTCCTTGAAAGTCGGGAGAATATATAATATCTGATGCTTATTTCAATAAGGGTTTCCTTATTTAATAATGAAAAATCCCAAGCAAAAGCTCGGGATTTATAGGCAATCAAAAATGATTACTGCTCTGTGTAAACAGAAACCTTCTTACGGTCCTTGCCAAGACGCTCGAACTTTACTCTTCCGCTAACTGTAGCGAAAATTGTATCGTCAGAACCAATACCTACGCCAACGCCGGGATGAATATGTGTACCTCTCTGGCGAACGAGGATATTGCCAGCCTTAACGAACTGTCCGTCAGCACGCTTTACACCAAGTCTTTTGGACTCAGAGTCACGGCCGTTCTTTGTAGAACCAACACCCTTTTTATGAGCGAAGAACTGCATACTAATCTTAAACATACTTACACCTCCGAGATAGTGATTTTAATTGTTTTTGGAAATTCTTCGAGAATAGCTTCAAAATGAAGTTTAAGCTGCTCCAGCATAGCAGAAGCTGTATTTATTGAAGCGGTTGTCCGACATTCAATAACATCATCGCCAACATTCACTTTAGGTTCGCAGTCAAACTCATTCAGCAGATTTACAATAAGCTGAACCGCCGAGGAAACCGATGCACAAACCACATCATGTCCCCTGTCGGCATAACCCGCATGACCGCTTATACTGAAACCATTCAGAAGTCCTTTTGAGTCATAAAACTCAGCACGAATCATGATTAAGCCTTGATTGCTTCAATCTTAACCTGTGTGTAAGGCTGTCTGTGGCCCTGCTTCTTCTTCTCGCCCTTCTTAGGCTTGTAAGTGAATACAGTAACCTTCTTAGCCTTGCCGTTCTTAAGAACCTTAGCTTCAACAGCTGCGCCATCAACATAGGGAGCACCTACCTTGATACCGTCCTCAGCACCGAGAGCAACAACCTTATCGAAAGTAACTGTTTCGTCAGCCTCAACTGCGAGCTTTTCGATGAAGATGATATCTCCCTCATTTACCTGATACTGCTTTCCGCCTGTTTCAATAACTGCGTACATTTTCGGCACCTGCCTTTTCATAAAACTCGCTACCACAGGCGTGTTTGCACAGCTTTAAAGCCTGTCAGTATGCGGCAATTTATATTTTATCATACTTTTCCCGATTTGTCAAGGGCTTTTTGAGATTTTTCCGCAGAATTTCCAAAAAGCCCTTGTTATTATTTATAAATTACAATTACCAAGCTCTGTAGCCCTGTGAAGTTACTCTGTAAGCTGTTCCGGGAACGTACATATCCTTTGGTGAAAGTTCAGATGTCTTGCCCTCCTGCTCAGCCTTTTCCTTAGCAGAAAGAACTACATTTCTCAGTTCTCTGTAAGCAACAGAACCTCTTACAATGTTCTGTACATGCTCCTGTGGAGGCATTGTGCTGAGGTATTCAATAACCGTCTGCTGAATGTAGAAATATGAACGGAGCTGAGTTTTCTTGAACTCAATATTGTTTTCTCCGTCAATGAAGAACAGGCTGTCGCCCTCCTGATAGCCAAGAGTAAGCTTTGCCATAATTTCGGGAACGAAAATTCTGATTTCAGAAGCAAGGTCAGCATTGCCTGTCTTTTCCTCAAGCTCCTTAACCATTGCATTGTATTCATCCTGACTCTTGATTACAGCAAGCTTTCCGAGAACATATGCTGCACCGTCAACTACTGTTTCCTTCTTGAATGGGCAGTTGTCCTCAGCCTTATTAATGAAAATAGCACACTGCTTTTCGCATCTGAATGTATTATCAGCATCCCATGAACCTACATATTCCTCAAAGAACTTTGAAAGCTCAACGCATACAGAACCATTAATTCTTACCTCAATAATCTGTCTGTCCTTGTGCTTTGCAAGGTAAATTCTCAGCCAGTAGTACTTCTTTGAACCGAGGTACTTAGGCATTTCATTGAGAATATAGTTAATAATCATTACGGGTTCGCCCTTTTCGGCAGCACCAATTCTTACGATAGACTGTGCATACATATCAAAGCTGTAACGGTTGCCGAGATAGCCTGCAGGAACTGTCATAGGGTTCTTCTTCTGCATTGACTGGTCAAGGGGATGCCATGTTGCTCCGTAGAAAATATCTACAGCCATTTTTGCAGCTTCCTCAAAAGTCTTGCCCTGTGCGTCAACGGGGTCCATAAGAGGCTCGTCGAAATCATCATGATTTATAACGAACATAACCTGTAAAAGCTTAACATCTTCCTTATCCTGAACATTGCCAACCTTTACATCAACCGTGTAACCTCTTGGCATAATGATACAGCCGTCATAGACATTGCCCTTTTCCAATTTTTTATCAAGAGCCGCAAGTACGAGATCAACGTAAGCCGAAGTATCCTCCTTTGCAGCTGTTGTTTCTGTTTTCTTCTCCTCAGTCTGATTTTTCTTCTTAAATAATGCCACTTCAATCATTCTCCTTGTCATTTTATGTATTCCTCCGCTGTCATACAGTGCCTGCTGACTTTGCGGAGTTTTAAAACGGTAATCCTACCGATTTAACCTTGATTAACGGAGCGATGCTCCTTTGCGGATTGTGAAATTCCGCTTAAATTGTGTATTCAGCAGCTGCCCAGCCTTCCTTGACGCTGACCTGTTTTCTGATAAAGCCAACGCTTTCAACGGCTGTAAGAACTTCATCCATACGCTCCTCGATTATACCCGAAATAATGAGTGTTCCGCCCTTTTTGATATAGCGGAGGAAGAAATCCTTCATTGCAATAAGCACATCGGCAACAATATTCGCCGTAATCATATCGTATTTTCCGTCGATTTCATCGGCAAGAGCCTCATCGGAAAGGATATTTCCGAAATATGTCTTGTACTGCTCAGATGTGATATTGTTTTTCTCAGCGTTTTCCATAGCTGTTGCAGCGGCATTTTCTTCAATATCAACCGCCACGGCACTTTCAGCACCCATAAGTATAGCCGCAATTGAAAGTATACCGCTTCCGCAGCCAAGGTCAAGAACCTTATCGCCTTTATTAACGGATTTTTCGATAATTTCAAGACAGAGTCTTGTGGTATGATGCTGACCTGTTCCGAAACTTGACGCAGGGTCAATTTCTAAAATAATTCTGCTGTCATCGGAATATTCCTCCCATGAGGGCTTCACGGCAAGCTTATCACCTACGGTAAAGGGCTTGAAATACTGTTTCCAGTTATTTGCCCAGTCCTCCTCACGTATATCGGAAAGCTCCGCTTCAAGTCTGCCGTAGATATTTTCCGTATCAGCGGCTTTCATATCAGCCAGCATTGACTTTACCGACATAAGCATATCAGCACCCTGTTCATTGCCGGGGAGATATACCGTCACGCAGGTTTCGCAGTTTGCAAGCCCCATAAGGTCATCGTCAATATAGTCCCATTGTCCGTTCTTGTTATCAAGAAATTCCTTGAAATCTTCGGAATCCTTAATAACAAACCCCTTTACACCGATATCCATAAGCTTTGCACAGAGCAGCTCAATTCCATCGGCGGAGGTATAAATATTTACCTCTGTCCATTCCATTGAAAAATCCTCCTGTATTATACTATTGTCAGATACTCCCTTATGTCATTAAGGTCGGTCATTCCGTCACCGTTTACATCAGCAGCATAAAGCTGAACTGCGGTGAGAACAGATACGCCGTTGGGGAGTTGTTCTTTCTGCTGTAAAAATGAATTCAGCAGCGATAAATCATATTTATCCACATTTCCGTCATTGTTTATGTCACCCTTTTCATGCAGATGAGCTTCAGTCTTTTTCAGATATTTCATATCAACCCAGCCGCTTATATCAACAGAAGCAAGGAAGCCGTAACCGTCTACAACCTTAGCAATATTGATTACATCGCCGTTTCGCAGATTATAAATAATCTCATCTGTCCCCTGCTCCGCATAAACAGCCAGAGTGTTTTCCGTTGAAACGTAATGCTCGCCTATGCTGTGGAGAACTTCCGCTTCAAAGGATACCTCAGCCTTATTTTCGCCCACTTCGGCAGTAACTACGATTTCGTATTTACCCGGTGTAAGAGCGTCATAAGCTGATGCGTCAACGGAAATCATATCGGAAGCAATCATATCAAAGGTTTCAGACCAGCTGCCATTTTCCTCATCTTTTCCGCTTACAGTAACAGTTCCCCCTGTAAGGTCGAGTTCCTCGCCGTACTGGAAAATTGTTCTGTCGGGTATTGAAGCTATTTCAATTTTAAGAGGAGCGTTATCCTCAACGGATGCATGGGGAGCGTTTGTGCCTTTCAGCATCCAGTATTCTCCCTGTAAGCCATTGGGATAAGCTTCGTATAAATCGTGGGTATCAAAAGCAGGGTCGCACATTGTAATTGAACCGTCCTCACCTACGCTTTCGATGTATACCCAATGGTAGCCGCCATTGTTCACCCTTGCAATGATATGCCAGCCCTCAGCCATAAGAGCGTTCAGCTCCTCGGCAACAGCTGATTTCTCAGTATTCTGAAAATATCTGTCAGCTCCGAAGGTAATATTGGGGATAATTGTATTGATTGTTCCCCAGCTTGCAATTGCTCCGTCATAGCTGAAACCATTTGCATTTGTATAGGCATCGGCAAGAACAGCAGGGTTAAACTGTTCAATACTTGTAATGCCCATATTTGTCATAGCTGTACTGTCGATTGAACCCGAATGCATTGCCATAATGGCAAGGGAAGTCAGCAGACAGCCTGAACTTCTTATTGTTGTACCGCCCATGGGAGTTTCACTCCAGCGTGGGTCCATCTGACTCCAGTCACGGTACTCGTCAAAAACAGATACAGTTGAAAACTCTGTATCGGCAAATTCCTCTGTAAGGTTAGTTTCTTCGGAAACCGCCTCAACTGCCATAGCAGAGGGTACTGCACAATATGCCGCAGTAAGAGCTGCCGCAAATAAACTCATAATTTTTTTGTACTGCATCGGTATCACTCCTTTTCATTTATAAGGGTAAATTTTTTCCCTCTCGTGAAAAATATGATTCCCTCAGCCCCCATACATATCGCTTCGCCAACTTCTCTTTTTTTCTTGGTAAGCAAAATTATGTCATGCGTTTTTTATTTATTTTTTTAGCCTTACGCTCAGCCTTTACAGCTTCGCCGTATGCCTTGTACGCATCCTTATATGTCGTTATCGCCTTTGTCTTATCGTCCTCTGTAAGTTCGCAGCCGCCGTATTCAGCTTTTTCAAAGAGCAGAGTTACAGCAGAAATATCCGCAGAGGATTTTTTGTAAACTGCATTTTCAGCCTCGTGTGCCGTTGATGTACGGGAAATTCCATACACCTTGCATATACGTCGCATAACAGATGCTGTCGCTTCATTTGGTGACTTTCTTCTGATAAGCAAAAGGAAAATTCTATGTGCCATACCCGGAGCAAAGAATATAAGTATCAGAACTATCGCAGAACCGCCGAGAATAAACAATCCCGACTTCATAAGAAGCGACGATACATTCTCCTTTTCCTTTTCGATTTCGTCCAATGTTCTTGTAGGCTCAAAACTCATCCAGCCATAGCCTTTGATGTAAAGCTCGGGATAGCCGTGAGCGTCATTTGCCGTTACTAAATAGTTGTTGCCATAGTTGTCTAAATATTCTGTCTGCATATTGAAGCCCTCGCAGTATCTCGCAGGTATTCCTGCGGCTCTTGCAAGAAGCGTCATAGCCGTTGCATATTCGTAGCAGACTCCTCTCTTTGTATCAAAGAGGAAATCCTCCACGTTTTCACCCATTGTCTTACGGTATGTAAGGTCATAGATGTAGTCATTTTCTATGAAGTACATTTCCAAGATTTTCGCCTTTTCATAGGGAGAATCAACCCCTGCCGTAAGCTCCTGTGCAAGATTATAAATCTTCTCACTTCCGCCGTAGTCAAGGTAATTTTCCTCGGCAAAATCATAGAACTCCATATTTTCAGATAAAATTGTCTGATATTTCAGAACATCTTCTTCATCAGTTGCAGGCAATGCACAAAAGGCATCATACAGAAGTCTGTCATAGTCCTCAACTGCGGCAAGATGGTCTGCTATTTTCTTATTAGTTTCCCAGCCAAAGAAAGCAGGGGGAACATATTTAAAGCTGAATACTTCGTCCACTTCGAACTTAGCGTCATGGGCACATACAACACCTGAGTTTGTAAGTCCGAGAGTACCGTCAAAGGTTGAATGTTCCATAGACACCGCACCTGCGGGAACAGGGGCGGATGTAGTATCCTTGCTTGCAACAGTTAATCTCACCATAAGCTCACGGCTTGGCACCATTTCAAGTTCCATAAACTCAGTAAGACCGTATTTCTCAGCAAATAGGCTGTTATTTTCAGCCGCACACATTACAGCCTCAGCAACTCCGCCGTCATAGTAAATGGAGAAAGGCAATTCCTCCCTGTACCAATAGCGGCTGTCCGCCTTGGAATAGGTCCACTTGTCATCGTTGAAGCTATATGAAGTAAAAGTTGCGGTTTTCAGCTGTAAAGGCTGTGCCGACCAAGCGTAATACATAGGAATATTTCCCATATTTCGGCGAAACTGCTCACCGTCGGAATCATCCTGAAATATACCAAG
>CALFMA010000614.1 GCA_937880065.1 uncultured Ruminococcus sp. | reverse complement strand
TCTGACAACATTATCAGTGACGAATCAAATATTACTACACCAAACATACAGTTTATGTTTTATTCTGAAGAATCTTTTATTCCAGAAAATTTAAAATATAATCCTAGGTATGTTAGATCTTATGATGTTAATAATGCAAATGAACATATGAATAATTATATAAATAAAATGCAAAAATTTTATGCAATTTCAACTGATGTTCTAGAAGCCAATAACACCCTATCAGATTATAAGGTTACAGTACTTACAAATATAGATGAAACTAATGACTTAAATAATAATATTATTAGTGGAGTTTATACCCCAAATGAGCAACAAATAATTGCACTAAACAATTATATTTCTGATATTAAAAACACTATTAAAAATTTAAAAGATTGTAATGGTAGATTAAACAATGAAATCAATAATATAGTTTCTGCAAAATCTCTCACTACAAGTATTGATGTAATAAATAGCAACTATGTTAAAATATTAAACCACATAGATACTCGAATTTCATATCATGAAAATGCTTTAGCAACACTAGAACAAATTAAATTTTTGATTACAGATTCTACTAGGAAAGTGAATAGATTTAAATCGGAATTTTTTAACACTAATTATCAGATAACAAGATTAAAGAATATTGTTAATATGATACATTACGATGAATTGATTCTCGAAGACATAACAATTCCATATATTATAATGTCTTGCTATTCTAATAATTTAAAAAAATTTAGAAATGGATGTAGTGAAGTAACGGAGGAAACATTTAAAAAGCTAATCAAATTTCTTTTTGAAACCTTAAAATCCATCCATAATTGTGGGATAATTCACCGTGATATTAAACCAGAAAATATATTAGTTGATGAAAACGGTGAATTTGTATTAACTGATTTCGGAATTGCTCATTTTGAAAAAGAAGATTTTCCTATAGATAACAACACCAAACATGGAGAGCGTCTTGCAAATATAGAATTCTCTGCACCTGAACAAATAACAGGAAAAGCCAAGGTAACGCAAACAGCTGACATATATTCGATGGCACAAATTATGTATTGGTTTGTTTTTGGTATAATTAACCGCGGAACAGGAGCAAAATCTGTTTCACAAGAATATAATTGGGATTCTGCTTATATTTATGATCAAATTATTGACAAATGCCTAAGGAACAATCCTAATGAGCGATTCCAATCAATAAGTGAAATAGAGGATTTTTATCAACGTGAGAAATATAAAATCAGAGAAATTGACCCTTTTGATGATATGTATTTATTTCATAAAGCAATTTTATCTGTTGTTCCAGAATTCTATAATTGTGCATATTCTATATCGGACAAAGAACTCATAAAAGAATTGATTTTTAGCATTTTTAAAAAACAATATAATAGAGATTTAGTATTTAATACAGGAAAAGGAAATAATACCATTTCTTTCTTTATTAAACTTGAAAACGAAGAGTTTTTGATGAATCAAAGACAGTTAAACATTAAACGCATTTGGGGTTTATTAACTGATGATGTTTATGACGATATTCTATTATTAGAAATTGACAAATCATTACCATATGCAGCAAATCCATATAGTCGGCGAATATGCCAATATGATGGTTCGTGATTATAATCAAGCACTTCAATTTGTAAATGACTATTTCCAAATGGATTACAAGAAATTTCTTTCTGAATATTTTTCAGGAGAAAGAGCTGCACATATAGAAAGAAATATTACTCCTGCAAAATACAGCCAACTGTTTGATACATTGTCAGATAGACAGCTTGAAATCATCAGTGACAATACTTCACAGAATATTGTTGTATCTGCAGGACCCGGAAGCGGAAAAACACGTGTTTTGGTTCACAAATTGGCTGCATTGCTTTTATTAGAAGATGTAAAACACGAACAGTTGCTTATGCTTACATTTTCACGTGCTGCTGCAATTGAATTTAAGCAACGCTTACGTGACTTAATAGGAAATGCCGCAAACTTTGTTGAGATAAAAACATTCCATTCATATTGCTTTGATTTGCTTGGAAAAATCGGTAATATTAAGGAATCAGAAAATATTGTAAAAGATGCCGGTGAATTGATAAAAAACGGAGAAGTTGATCTGGGACGAATAACAAAGACGGTTCTGGTTATTGATGAAGCTCAAGATATGGATCAATATGAATTTCAACTTGTAGAAGCATTGATGGAACGAAATGATGATTTGAGAGTAATTGCAGTTGGTGATGATGATCAGAATATTTATCAATTCAGAGGCTCGGATTCAAAATATTTAAAGGTGATGATAAACGAACATAACGCTGTTCAGTATTCGCTTATTGATAATTATCGTAGTTGTAGAAGTGTTGTTACTTTTGCCAATAGATTTGTAAGAGAAATCTCTGAACGAATGAAAAATGAGGATATTATTTCAATTTCTGATTTTGAAGGTGAAACAAAACTTATAAAGCATAATGGTATACATATGGAAACTGCTGTGGTTGATGATATTGTTGCGTCAAATATTGTAGGCACAACGTGTATTTTAACAAACACTAATAAGGAAGCACTTATGGTGCTGGGTGTCCTTAAGCAAAGAGGAATTCCAGCTAAATTAATTCAATCTATCGATGGGTTTGATATGTATGACATAGCTGAAATAAGATATTTTCTGAAAAAAATTGCACCTGCAGGAGAAGAATATACTCCTGTAATCAGCGATGAAAAGTGGAATTATGCTGTTTGGAAATTAAAAGAACAATACGGTTGTAGTGAATGCTTGCCAATAATTCTTGATATATTGAATACATTTGCAAATCTGAACTCAAGAAAATATCGCACTGATTTCGATTTATTCCTTCATGAATCAAAAATTGAGGATTTTCATAAGACTGAACAAGGCATAATAACAATTTCTACTTTACATAAATCAAAAGGTAGAGAATTCGATAACGTATTTATGCTCTTAAATAAGCCAGCGTTGGATACAGATGAAGAAAAACGCAAGCTTTATGTTGGCATAACCAGAGCAAAACACACGCTGCATATTCATTATACCGACAATGCGTTTGATACATTTACCGACTCTGCAAGTTCAGATGAAATAGATTTAAATAGCTATGAAAAGCCTGCAGAGCTTATTATGCAGTTATCTCACAAAGATGTATTTCTCAATTTCTTTAAGGATAAAAAATCTGTTATTTTGAAAATCCCAAGCGGAAAACATCTAATCGTGCGTAACAATCGACTATATACACGAACATCAGATAGAGAATTTCCTGTATTGCAGTTTTCAGCAGCCTGCTATGAAAAAATCAATAAAATCATTTCAGAAGGCTATTCTTTATATGACGCTAAAGTTCGATTTGTTTGTGCGTGGAAATGTAAAGAGGATGAAACTGAATCTGCTATATTGTTGCCGGATATTTATTTTAAACTTAATCATTACAATATGTAATAAGGAGACGATCAATTTATGATAAATATTGTCATGTCATCTTCGACTAATGAGATGATTGAAATGCCTAGTTCTTCTGATTACTTAAACTGCCTTGAAATTGAATTGGGTTTAAGAGAAAAAAGTTCATTTGAACAATTCATCGAAAACCCTTGTAACAGTACTCTGCGCAACATACCCAAGAGATATTAAACTAGAGAAATGGTAAGAATTGCTGTTGAAACTGACGGTATAGCAATAAAATCTGTATCCAAAAAATTGATAACCTATGAGTTGTGTAAAATAGCGGTAATACAAAATGGTCTTGCATTAAAGTATATTCCTGATAATATGATAACACATGAGATTATCGAATTGGCAGTTAAAAGTAATGGTACTGCAATAGCGTTAGTACCTAAGCAATGTATTACAAAACAACTTGCAATATCAGCGGTTTGTCAATCGATAAATATAGGGAAATATGATTGTTATAAGTATCCAATCTCCTATGTTCCAGCGGTATGCTAAATGTGAAATAATATCTCGACTACAGTTACTGAGATATAGCGTACCAATTGAATACCTAGGGCCGGCAAAACATCGGCATTTACATACGCATTATGAGTGTCTTGTACATCAGAAATTTTCAAGTATCTTGTCTTTTAAATTTGTATAAAATTCGGTAAAATTATCCTTGGCGTTTCTGCAACATTTATCTATGCAGATTTCGTTATTCAGCAGAAAATCATATATATCGAAGTGTTCAGGCGAAATTATAATATTTTCGTTGTCATAATTGAAATAATCCTTTAAATCAGGCAGTGTAAATGTAGGATCGTTTGTAGCAGTAGTCTGCGATGTTGAGGTTAATGGTTTAGTTGAAGATGTCTGAGTATTATGTGTAATATTTTTTGTAGCCTTCGAAGTTGATTGGATGAGTGTTGTTAATTGTGTAGTTGGTGTTGTTACAGTAGTAGTTGTTGTAATTGTTATTTCAGCTTTATTTGTCGTTTCATCTGGAGTTTCGTTATTTTTATCTGGCAGATAAGCATCTGAAATAGAATCAGAGGAAGCAAATAACTGCGTCCAATAATAAATTCCATTGCTGTATACTACGCCAACACCTATGTATTCTACGTTTTTGCTAAGAATATTTGCACGATGACCTGATGAATTCATCCACGCATTCATAACGATTTCAGGAGTTCTTTGACCATAGGCTATATTTTCCGCAGCAGAAAAATATAATATATCAAATTCTTTTAATACTGTGAAACAGCTTGTTCCGTTGGGCCGTGTATGTGAAAAGTTCTTGCGAAGTTCTGACGAACGGACATTAGCTGCTTCACTAAGTAATGGTGAGTATTTTACAGGCTGTAAACCATAAGATGAACGCTCACGATTTACTAAAATCGCAACCTGTTTTGCATATTCTGCAAGTTCAGGGTTTTCGTAAGAAAGAGCGGCTGAACTTATCAGCAGATTGTTTTCCTCTTTTATTGCTGTGGTGCTTAACCCAGCAGCGGTAATAATGGCGGAGGCGGTAATGATAGAAATTATTTTTTTGGCATTCATAAATATACTCCTTTGCAAATGTTATAGGTACAAAAATTGTATCTTTAATAAGCATATCATGATAATTAGAATTAGTCAATGATAAAATATTACCAATTGTATAACAGTAAGCTCCTTTAAGTTTCACATACAAAATCATTGAGATTCTTAAATACTACCATTGAATTATATAGCTATGCCGTCTGATGCAGAATCAGGCGGCATTTTAAGGTTGGTGGTGTAACGAAACTATTTGGTAAACATTGCATTTCAGGTCAGTTTATGGTATAATGAACTTGAGGGCATCTCTAAAAACCCCTTTTGAGGAAAAGCAGCTATGTATGGCATCTGCTTCGTTAAACTCCCTTGGAGTGCGGCAGCACGCCTTCGGAAGTTTTCCTTGAAGCTACCATACATATCTGTTTTTCCTTTAACCAAACGAGTTTTTAGAGATGGCCTAAATAAAATCCCTATCTGAACAAAAAATTCAGATAGGGATTTTTTTCGGAATAATACTGATATTTTATCAAAGCAATAATTTATTGTGTTTTGAAATAATTATTTTTTGATTAGTCCCAACTTGGGGTTTTACCTGTTGAAGAATCAGCGTAATATGCAAGGATTTTTGAAGCATCGGAGGAATCAATTGTGTAATCCTTATTAACGTCAGCGGAAATCTTTTGAATTTCTGTAAATGTAGGTTCAGCACCTGTCTGAATCAAGGCATATTCTTCAAGCACCTTTGAAGCGTCAGATGAATTGATAGAGCCGTCCTCATTCACATCGCCGAGAGTAAAAGAGCCTAAACTTACGAATTCTCTTTCAAATGATTGAGCGTAATTCTTTGCTGTTGAAGGAGTGTAACTGTGGATTGTTGCACTATTTGAAATAGTATTGTTTTTGTTGTTTATATCACAGTAAGGATTATGGATTGTCACATCTTTAAGGGATGTGCAGTTTTCAAAAGCAGATTTACCGATGTTTCTTACGAAATAAGGAATGTCAATAGTTGCAAGTGAGCTGCAATTCTTAAATAAACAATCAGGAATTTTAGTTGCTTTCTCATCAATCGTTATATCTTCAAGTAATTTACAACCGCCAAAAGGTCCGCCGTAATAATACTCTAAATCCATATTAACACTTGAAAGCGTAGAGGGAATAGTAACAGAAGTAATTTTTGTGTTTGCAAAACATTCTTGACTAAGTGTTGTAAGTCCTTCGTTAAGGGTGAGTTTTTCAAGGCTTGTACAATCTTTAAAAGCGTTAATTCCAATATTTGTTACAGAAGCAGGGATTTCAATTTCAGTAAGATTAGAACATGAAAGGAAAGCTGAATTGCCAATAGAAGTTATAGTGTCGGGAATAGTGATTGTTTTAAGTCCGCTGCATTCTTTAAATAAATTATCATGGATTGTAGTGATTTTATCGTTAAATGTTACGTTATTAAGTGAATCACAACCGCCAAAAGGGCCGCCATAATAATAATCTAAATCCATACTAACGCTTGAAAGTGTAGAGGGAATAGTAACAGAAGTAATTTTTGTGTTTGCAAAACATTCTTGACTAA
>CALFMA010000613.1 GCA_937880065.1 uncultured Ruminococcus sp. | reverse complement strand
TTGGCAGACCGTCAACTTATGCCCCTACAATTTCCACAATTACTGCAAGACAGTATGTTGAACACGAGGGAAAACAGCTTAAACCCACCACTTTAGGCGAGGTTATAACCGAACTTATGAAAGAGCATTTTCAGGGCATTGTTGATGCGAAATTCACCGCCGATATGGAAAGCAACCTTGACGAGGTTGAAAAGGGCGAAAAGGACTGGGTTTCCACCTTGGATGAATTTTACAAGGGCTTTGCCGCTGACCTTGAAAAGGCTGAAACAGCTATGGAGGGAAAGCGTGTAAAGGTTCCCGATGAGGAAACAGAGGTAATCTGCGAAAACTGCGGTAAAAATATGGTTATCAAGTACGGCAGATACGGAAAATTCCTTGCTTGTCCCGGTTTCCCAGAATGTAAAAACGCTAAACAGCTTGTTACTGAATCCGACGGCAGCTGTCCAAGATGCGGCAAAAAAATGCTGCTGAAAAAATCCAAGAGGGGCAGAAGTTTCTACGGCTGTGAGGGTTATCCCGAATGTGATTTTATGACATGGAATGTTCCAACCGCTGAAAAATGTCCCGAATGCGGAAAGACACTTTTCAACAAGGGCGGAAAATCAGGCAAGCTTATCTGCGAAAATGCGGGATGTACCTATGAAAGGGATATGAAGAAATGAGCGTAACGGTTAATGTTATCGGTGCAGGACTTGCAGGCTGTGAAGCCGCATGGGCATTGGCACGATATGGTATAAATGTAAGGCTTTATGAGATGAAGCCGCAGAAGTTCTCTCCTGCTCATAAGTACAAGGGATTTGCGGAGCTTGTATGCTCCAACTCCCTTAAAGCCGCAAGACTTGAATCTGCGGCAGGATTGCTTAAAACGGAAATGGAAATGCTGGGTTCTCTCACAGTTCCCTGTGCAAAGGAAAATTCCGTTGAAGCAGGTGGAGCATTGGCTGTTGACAGGGAAAAATTCTCTGATGCCGTTACTGAAAAAATCCGCACAAATCCCCTTATTGAGGTAATCGAGGGGGAAGTTACGGAACTTCCCGAGGGTATAACAATAATCGCCACGGGACCGCTTACCAACGGTGCTATGGCGGAAATTATAAAAAATCTCTGCGGTGAGGGATTGAGTTTTTACGATGCCGCTGCTCCCATTGTGACATACGAAAGCCTTGACAAGGAAAAGGTATTTTTCGCATCACGTTACGACAGAGGCGATGCCGATTATATCAACTGCCCCATGAATAAAGAGGAATACCTTGCTTTTTATGAGGCTCTTATTTCGGCGGAGCGTGTACAGCTTAAAGATTTTGAAACTCACCCGTTCAGCGTATACGAGGGTTGTATGCCAATTGAGGTACTTGCCACAAGAGGTGTTGATACCATGCGTTTCGGACCTATGAAGCCTGTGGGAATTACCGATGTCCGCACAGGAAAACGTCCATATGCGGTGGTACAGCTCAGACGTGAAAACAAAGAAGCTACCCTTTTCAATCTTGTGGGATTTCAGACAAATCTGAAATTCGGGGAGCAGAAGCGTGTTTTCTCAATGATTCCGGGACTTGAAAACGCTGAATTTATGCGTTACGGCGTAATGCACAGAAATACATTCATAAACAGTCCCGAACTGCTCAACTGTGATTTTTCCATGAGAAGCAATGAAAATATCTACTTTGCAGGACAAATCACGGGAGTTGAGGGATATATGGAATCTGCGGCAAGCGGTCTTATTGCAGGTACAGCCGCCGCAAGAAAAATCCTCGGACTTGAAAAAATCAATCTTCCCCGTGAAACAATGCTTGGAGCGCTGACCGCTTATATAAGCGATACTTTCAACAGCGGAAAATTCCAGCCAATGGGGGCAAATATGGGAATTCTTCCCGATATAGGCGAAAGAATACGTGACAAAAAGGAAAAATACGGCGTTTATGCCAACAGGGCAGTTGCCGCTTTAAGAGAGGAGCTGGATAGAATTGGCAAGGATAATTGTTGACGCTTTCGGAGGCGACAATGCACCTCTTGAAGTTATAAAAGGCTGCGAAAGAGCTGTAAAAGAGTTCGGTGTGGAAATAATTCTCACAGGCAGTCAGGACAAAATTAAAAAATGTGCCGCTGATAACGGCATAAGCCTTGATGGTATGGAAATTGTCCATACAGACGAGGTTTTTGATATACATGAAGAGCCTGTTAAAATTGTAAAAACAGGCAAAAATACTTCAATGGGACTCGGACTTAAAATGCTTCACGACGGCGAGGGTGACGCTTTTGTATCAGCAGGCAGCACAGGTGCGCTTGTTGTAGGCTCGACCATGATTGTAAAGCGAATCAAGGGTGTAAAGAGAGTTGCTCTTGCACCGCTTATTCCTGCGGAAAAAGGACAGTTTATGCTTCTTGATGCAGGTGCAAACAATGACTGCCGCCCTGAAATGCTCTTACAGTTTGCTATAATGGGAAGCGCATATATGGAAAGAGTTATGGGAATAAAAAATCCTAAAATTGCTCTTGCAAATATAGGTGCAGAGGAAACAAAGGGCAGAGAACTTGAACTTGAAGCACATAAGCTTCTGAGCAGTTCAGAGCTTAATTTCTGCGGTAATATAGAAGGCAGAGATATTCCAAAAGGCGAAGTTGATGTAATAGTTGCTGACGGATTTACAGGAAATATTATTAAGTGAGGATAAAACACAATGGATGACAACACGAACCCGAACACCAACACGCCGGAAGTTCAAAATGTAAAATTGAGCG
>CALFMA010000612.1 GCA_937880065.1 uncultured Ruminococcus sp. | reverse complement strand
TACTGGAAATGATACTGATACTAATTCTGTTGCAACTTTCGATTCTAACAATAATCTAAACCCTGAATCTGCTAAAAGAACAGATTACTTATCAACTGACACAACAACATATAATAATGTTAAAGACTCTAGACTTCGTAACGAAACAGATGCTACTACATATGGAAAAGTTGACACTTTTGTGCATGGTAAGATAGAAACAACTGCACATGGAAAGAAAGACGAAACCACATATAATAGTACAAATACGAATACGAAGAATCTGGTTGATGATTATCTTGAAATGAAGATAAGACAAGGTAATATAGGTGTAACAAAGTCTACTGAATTGATAGAATCGGAACTTAAATTGCGTGATGCGTGGGATAAGTTACTTGATACATTTGTATCTGATTTTATACACAGTTATTGTATCTTATAAGGTGGTGATAATATGAAAGAAATTAAAGATTTTGATACCGAGAAGAAGATTTACATAGGCAAAGTTCTGGAACATATACATTATAAAAAGCTTCATACAAGAGTTTATGAAGAAATTTCTACACACATGGACGATATGTATGAGGATTTTAGTAGCACTTGTGATGATGAAACCGAAATCACACACTCTGATTTTCTGCCTACCGAGCAGGTGAAGATTTATATCGAAAAGCCTGATGAAAAGGATTGTTTTCATCATATGGTGTGCTATCTCCCCGATTACTCTGTTACTGATATTTACGGTTTTACAGAGGAAGAAGTCGAAAAATATATTCAGATAATCCGTTCAACAGCACATCTGATTATGGAATTTTCAAGAGAGGGTGGATTTGAAAATGCCTCAGGTCTTTAAAATCGGCTCTTATTGGGTTTATTTCTGGTCAAACGAAAATGAACCGTTAGAGCCTGTTCATGTTCATATTGCCGAGGGGAAACCGCAGGCTAATGGTACCAAAGTATGGATTACATCTTGTGGAAAATGTCTGCTTGCCAATAATAATTCAAATATTCCTGAACGTGTTTTAAGAAATATTATTAGAGTAATAGAGGCAAGATGTGATGATGTAATAGCCAAGTGGGAAAATTTCTTCGGTGAAATCAATTATTACTGTTAATATATATATCAGCACCAAGCGCAAGCATGGTGCTTTTTATATACAGATTGCACAAACCTAATATATCTTTTTTGTGCAAAAAGAAGATTGCAAGGAAGAATGCAATTTTGTTTTTGCATCCTTGATTTTATTTTGCATTCTTGAATGTATAAAGCCTTTAGCCGTTAGCTGTTAGCTGTCAGCCTTTAGCCGTTAGCTAATGGGTGCGGTGAATATTGCGGTATACCGTCAATCTGTGTAGGGGCGGATATTATCCGCCTGTGAGATTATCGAAAAACTTAATTTCGTACCGAAATTGCGGACACAGCACGCTGTGTCCCTACAAATTATGTCAACCACAAAAAAAGAACGGCAGAAATAAATTCCACCGTCCATAATTCTTAATTCATAATTCTTAATTCTTAATTAATCTGCTTCCTCTTTTTTTATGCGGAAAATGGCTCTGAAAAATCCCGAAAGAAGCTTCGGACTCTTGATTACTATGATTTTCATATGTAATCCCTCCCTTTCTACCATATTATATTCCGCAAATCCGAAATTGTTACTTCCTGCTGAAAATTTTCAAGGCTACCAATGCCGCCGCAATTCCTGCAAGACTGCCGCAGGTGTCAAGGAGCATATCCCTCAGCATACAGGCTCGCCCTGGGACGAAATACTGGTGGATTTCATCGGAAACTGCATATAATCCGCAGAAAATAAGCACCGCCGCTGTACCTTTGCACAGGAGTTTTTTCTGCCCCGATGTTAAAAAGGCGAAAAATCCAAGGGCGGCAAATATGGTGAAATGGGCGGTTTTTCGTATGAAATGGCTGATATTTCCACGGATTTCCTCCTGCTCCCACATGGGCAGTTCATCATAATCCCCATAAAAAATGCTGATTATGAGATTTACAAATCTGCCGCTTGTGTCAGAGGAATCATCGGCATTTTCACAGGAAAAAAGGAAAACGCACACCATAACGGCTATAGTCATTATTCCGCAGAATATCTGAAATTTATTTAAGCTTATTTTTCTCATTGTTAATATTCTCCTATCTTAGCTTATTTTATTATATCATATTTATGCAATCTTGTAAAGTGTTTGGAAATTGTAACCTTTTAGTAATAAATAATTGAAAAAATGACTTGTAACTTAGGAAAAAAAATGATATAATATATAATGTGTAAATGCAATTAGACGGCATATATTTTTTAACGCAGTTATCAACAGAATTTCCCGATAACTGCGTGCTGTGACATTTTGGAGGTAATAAATGAAGGCTTTCTTTTCAAACGTATGGGTTAAGAGATTTGTGTCAATTATCCCTGTATTCTATACCATTGCAGTAGGTTATCTCTGCTATTACTCAATTTTCTATGACATTCATATTCAGGACAGGCAATCCGTGTGCGTAATTGTATCAGCGATTTCTCTTATCGCCCTCATACTTATGCTCTACACAAAAAATCAATTGCTTACGAAAATTTCAAGCTTTTTGATACTGACGGCGGCGCTGCCTGTGGTGGTGTTCTGGTTTGACGAAAAAATGCTCTATCTGCCTATCGTCATTGCAGGTATAATCATTCTCCTGTTTTCGGGAGCAAGCGAAGGCAAGAAAACAATGCTCGGAACAGTTATTCTCCTTTCCTATATCTTCGGTGCATTGGGATTTTACCTGTTCAACTCATTCTTCGTTACCCACGCTAAAACAGATGTTCTTAAATCGGGCATTTCTCCTTCGGGACGTTACCGCTATGAACTTATCAACACAGAAGATACATCGGGCGGAAGCACTTCCGTTGTAATTGAGCCGAATTATGCCGATGTGTCATACCCATATGTGACGCTTACTCTTAAAGATATGGAACGTGTATGCTATCAGGTGCGTCCTATGCTTGAAGAAGAAGTAAAGCTTGACTGGTCAACAGGCACACGTGAGGAAATCACAAAGGAGCTTAACGGTATTTCCGATGATATTCGCATTAACCTTACAGATGCGGAATTTGAAGCATACAACATCGACATTGACCGCCGTCTGGAAATTTCGGGAATTAACCTTTACAAGCTTATTGAAATCGGCAAATCCGCATCAGATGTTGACCCATTAAAGCTTGACGACCTCAGCGAAAGTCAGCTTGCAGTTTTTGACATCGGCAAGGATTCATCGGGAAAATATTACGTTCTCGAACCTACTTCCGAATTCTATACGGCAATCGGACGTATGGAGGGCGACAGAATTCTCCTCAGCGAACTTAACAGCAAGGGTTACGAGGCATTCAGCGAAATGCACCTTGACGAATATGGCTATACCCTCTACGATTTGGGCAAGGATAACACAATTGCCCTCAGCGAGCTTTCAGATTCACAGCTTGCTGAACTGGGAGTTTCAGAGTCGGGAGATGTACTGAAATTCAACGACAAAATCTGTTTCCGCTACTATGTGGCAGAGTTAGAAGATTACTACAATACAGAAAAGAAATCAATTTCATTTGACCTTTTCGGCTAAAAAATTTATGGGAAAGTATATAAAATATCTCTAAAGAAAAAATATGCTTTCCCATTAATTATAATACCATACCCTCATATGGTATTGCAATTTTGGGTTTTTAATTAGGCAAGTTAAAATTCAATATGAATGGAGAAAAAAACTATGTCTTATGTAATTGGAGTTGACTGCGGAACAAGCGGTACAAAAACGGTGCTTTTCGATGAAATGGGCTGCGTTATAGCCTCAAAGACAATCGAATATCCTATG
>CALFMA010000611.1 GCA_937880065.1 uncultured Ruminococcus sp. | reverse complement strand
GTCAGAAAAGCTTGAAATGCGGCAGCATTCCTGCGTTTTTCTTCCTTGATAAATTTCCTTTCTGCCTTCGCCTTTTGGGCAAGGTTTAATTGGTGGAGCAATAGATTTCAATAAAAATAAAGGGAAAATAGTTTATGGCAGGGAAATTCAATGTAAAGCTGGCAGATACAGTTATATGTATAGATTCAATGTATCAATATGTCAAAGACTTTTGTAAGGAATATATTACTGATGAAAAAGCAGATTTCACTATCAAAACAGAAGCGTCAGATATTGCTTTTGAGCGTCAGCGTGCAAAGAAGAATTCTGATTCTGAAAAAACTGAAACGGTGAATTTTACTGATGAGTATCTTGAAACATTGTCTGTATATCGTAAGATTGCTGAACGAATGCCGTTTTTGAATGTATTATTGTTTCATGGTTCTGTTATAGCTCTTGATAATGACGGATATCTTTTTACAGCAGGAAGCGGTACAGGAAAATCAACACATACTCGTTTATGGCGTGAGATGTTTGGTGAAAGGGCTGTTATGATTAATGATGATAAGCCCCTTTTAAGAATTACTGATTGCGGTGCAATTGCATACGGAACGCCGTGGAATGGCAAACACAGATTAAGCACAAATATGTCAGTTCCTTTGAAAGCAATATGTATACTTACAAGAAGTGAAAAAAATCATATCGAGGAAATATCGGCAAAAGAAGCGTATCACTTGATTTTACAGCAGACCTATCGCCCTGCTGATAGTGAGGCTATGATGAAAACTATGACGCTAATAGATATGCTTATTGATAATATGAAATTTTACAAGCTTGGCTGTAATATTTCATATGAAGCGGTTGAAGTGGCGTTTGAAGGAATGAATGGAGGGTTGAAATGAAATTAAAAAACGGATTTATAACACACGAAAGTGCAGGCGAACATATAACCGTTACAGCAGGAAATACTGATTTTAATGGAATAATAAGAAGTAATATGACTGCCGGCTTTATATTGGAGTGTTTGAAAGAGGAGATAACAAAAGAGGAAATCGTTCTTAAAATGCTTGTGAAATTTGACGCATCAAAAGAACAGATAGAAAAGGATGTTGATAGTGTTATAAAACGACTTTATCAGATAGGTGCAATAGATGATTAAAACGACCTATGAAGATGAATTGAACAGAATGGGTTCTTTCACTTATACAAATATAGGTGAAAGTATGATGCCAATGCTAAAGCAGGGACGGGATTTGTTTACTGTTGAGAAAAAAATTGGCAGATGCAGAAAATACGATGTTGTATTATACAAAAGACCGCCAAAAAGCTATGTTCTTCACAGGGTTGTGAAGGTTTGCGAAAATGATTATGTCATACTGGGCGATAATTGTATTAACAAAGAATATAATATAAAAGATGATGAAATTATAGGGGTTTTGAAATCTTTTGTGAGAAATGGAAAGGAATATACTGTAACTCATTTCGGTTATAAAATTTACTCAAGGGTGTGGTATTATTTATATCCTTTCAGAAAAGTCTTAATGAGGTTGAAAATATTTATAAGGAAAAGAAAAAATGACAGATAGAAAAACTATTTCCTGGCTTATAGAAACAGCTTCTAAAAAAAAGGCTGACGTGTTTTTGTTGATTTTTCTTCGTGTTATTGCAAATATCGGTACTGTTTGCTATGCTCTTGCAATGAAAAAAGCGGTGGATAGTGCAGCGATACAAGATGAATCGGGTTTTTTGAGTGGAATTGTAATTTTCGGAATTTTGCTTTTCTCAATAATTACACTTAATATATTGATTCGTCAGATAGATGAAGCGGTAAAAAGCGGATTAGAAAACAGTTTCAAGGAACGCCTTTTTAAAAAGCTTCTTAATAAAAATTATGAAAAGGTAAGTTCGGTACATTCTGGGGATTGGATGAATCGTATGACTTCTGATACGGTTGTATGTGCCAATGGTATTACGGAGATTATTCCCGGTTTTGCAGGTATGTTTGTTCGTATAATTGCAGTTCTGGTTGTAATATTTACACTCGAAAAGAAACTTTTTTACATATTCCTTTCCTGTGGTCTGATTATTCTACCGATTACTTTTGTGCTGCGAAAATATTTAAAGAAACAGCATAAAAATGTTCAGGAAAAAGATGGAGCAGTCAGAGTATATCTGCAAGAGCATATCAGTAGTATGCTGATTTTACATACATTCAGAAAAGAAGAACAAACGCTTTCTGACGCAGATAGTGTATTCAAAGAGCATAAAAATGCAAGAGTAAAGAAAAGTTTCGTTTCTAATATGTGCAGTATGCTTTTTTTCTTGGCGATAAATGGATTGTTTTTTATCGGAATACTTGTATGCGGATTTGGAATATTGAATAAAACCGCAACCCTTGGAACATTAACAGCGGTTATTCAGCTTGTTGGACAGCTTCAGACTCCGCTTCTTGGTATAGGTGGATTTGTTCCGAAATTTTATGCTATGCTTGCCAGTGCGGAACGATTAATGGAAGTGGAGAAATTTGAAAATATCAAAGCTGATATTCTGAATTCTGATATGGAAATCAAAAAACTTTACAACAGCGATATTAAGGCTTTTGAATTTAGAGATGTTTCTTTCAGTTACATTGAAGGAGAAAAAGTTTTACATAATATGAATTTATCTGTTGTCAAGGGGGAATTTGCTGCAATTACAGGTTTGTCTGGCTGTGGCAAGTCTACTCTTTTAAAACTGCTTATGGGAGTTTTCGAGCCGTCTGGCGGAACTGTTGATATAGTGTTAAATGATAACAGACGTTTACCCACAAATGCCGTAAAAAAGCTTTTTGCATATGTTCCGCAGGGTAATTGCCTTATGAGAGGAACAATCCGTGATGTGATTACATTTGGGGCAAAGGAAGTTGATATTGAACGATTAAAAAATTCAATAACTATTGCTTGTGCGGAATTTATCTATGAGCTTACGGATAGTCTTGATACGGAACTTGGGGAAAGAGGATTTGGACTTTCAGAAGGGCAGATGCAGAGAATATCAATTGCAAGAGCGTTATATACAGACTCGCCTGTTCTGATACTTGATGAAGCTACAAGCGCTCTTGATGCTGAAACGGAGAAGCTTTTTCTGAATAATCTCAGACAACTGACAGATAAGACGGTTTTTATTGTAACACACAGAAAAGAGGCACTGCAAATATGCAGCAAACAATTTGATTTCGCTGATAAATAAAGGGTTATGTATGGAAAAATTGTATTATAGCATGATTTATCTCATCTCCTGTGAGGTTAATCAGATAAAGCCTGAAAAGAAATGTATTGAAGATATTGATATGGAGAAGCTTTACCATTTCTGTAACCTGCATTTTCTGGAGGTTCTGGTTGGAACGGCATTAAAAAATGCAGGATTTGTTTTATCTGATAAGTGGAATCAGAAACTTGCAAAATCTATACGAAAAAATATATTATTCGATAGTGAGCGAACAAAGCTTTTTGATTTCATGGAACGGGAACAGATATGGCATATTCCGTTAAAAGGTGCTGTATTGAAAGAATATTATCCTGCTGTGGGAATGCGGCAGATGACCGATAACGATATTTTGTTTGATGAAAAATACAGTCGGAAAGTTCAGGAATATATGGAATCGCAGGGATATGTAGGAGAAAACATCGGAAAAGGTACTCATGATGTCTACAAGAAGAAACCTGTTTTTAATTTTGAATTGCACAGGACGCTGTTTAATGAAAGCGTTCAAGGTAATATGTTCAGATATTATAAAAACATAAAAAGCCGATTGTTGAAAAATGACAACTCAGAATGTGAATATCATTTTTCAAGGGAGGATTTTTACATTTACATTCTCGCACATGCTTATAAACACTATCAAAAAGGCGGCACAGGTATTCGTTCACTTCTCGATTTCTATATGTATCTTTCTGTTGAAGAAAAAAATATGGATTTTGAGTATATACAAAGAGAATGTGAATGTCTTGGGATAGCAGATTTTGAGTTTGCTAACAGGGTGCTATGTAAAAAAGTTTTTGGTAAAGACATATCAACAGATTTTGATAAGTTTGTCAATAGTCTTTCTGACAGCGAGAATGAAATGCTTGAATATTATTTCTCATCGGGTGTGCATGGAACAATGGAGCGAGGAATTAAAAATCGTGCAGATAATTTCAGCAGGGAAAATGGAAATACATCAAAGTTTAAATATTTATTAAATAGAATCTTTCCGAGTGCTGACAAATACAAGTCGGATTATCCATTCTTTTACAAGCATAAATGGCTTTTGCCCATAGGTTGGATTTACAGACTTTTACATATGATATTCAGTAAAAAGAAAAGAAAAGCGGCTTTAAAGGAAATACAGTTTTTAAAGAAGATATAAGGGCATCTCTAAAAAACCCTTTTGAGAAAAAACAGCTATGCACGACATCTGCTGCGTCAACCTCCCTCGGA
>CALFMA010000610.1 GCA_937880065.1 uncultured Ruminococcus sp. | reverse complement strand
GTGCCATTGGTATAAGTACAACGAATAATATTATTTTTAATTAACAAAAACTGCTTCACGATATTTTTACTCCTACGATAAAAAATTTAATTAAGTTAAGGTTGGTGTATCAATGGATCTTCAGGATCTAAAGAAGAAGAAAATCGACGATTTGCGCTACATAGGCAAAATGTTAGGCATTAAGTCGATGACGAAGATGAGCAAACAGACTCTGATTGAAGCTATTTTAAATGTTGAGAAACAAGAAGCTCCGGCAGAGATTCCTGTTAAAGTTGAGGAGAAAATTTCTTCAGAGAACGAGAAAGTTGCAGAACAGCCTACAGAGGAAGTTTCGCAAGAAAAGAAGAAAAACAAAGAGAAATCTCCTAAAAAGAACCATGCAGATGCAGTGAAGGAAAAACGCAATAAACGTAGTTCAGCACAAAAAAAAGGCCGTAAGGCAGAAAAAACAGAGGAGAAAGAAGCTTCGGTATCTGAGAACAAAGAAATTCAAGAGGAAAATACACAACAGAAAGTCGAAGAGCCTGTTAAAGAAGAACCTAAGCCTCAGGATAATACAGAAGAAGTTGAAGGTCTGCTTGAAATACTTCCGGAGGGTTATGGTTTTTTGCGTGTTGACAAGTATGTTTCGGGCAAGGATGTCATTCTCCATATAATCGGAAAAATCGGCGTTGACGGAGCATTATACAAGTCCATGGAGTTCGGCAGAGAGGGACTTTCCGCACTCTCAATGGCAGACCGTCTCTGCATTGCAAACATGGCAATCGAGGCAGGTGCAAAGAACGGCATTTTCGAGGTCGATGACATCACCCTTGACTACCTCAAAGCTCACAATGCCGCTGAACCTGTGATATACAAGGCTGACGAGGACGCTGTATATGACGAGATAATCGACATTGACCTTTCAGCAATCGAGCCTACTGTTGCCTTTCCTCATCTCCCCGAAAATGCAAGAACTTTCAGCGAAATCGGCGATATTAAAATTGACCAGGTTATTATCGGCTCCTGCACCAACGGCAGACTTGAAGATTTACAGCAGGCGGCTGAAATCCTCAAAGGCAGAAAATGCGCTAAGGGTGTACGTGTTATCATTATTCCTGCAACTCAGCAGATTTACCTTGACGCTATGGAGCAGGGACTCCTGAAAATCTTCATCGAATCGGGAGCAGTTGTTTCAACTCCAACCTGCGGTCCTTGTCTTGGCGGTCATATGGGTATTCTTGCGGCAGGTGAACGTGCTGTAGCTACCACAAACCGCAATTTCGTAGGACGTATGGGACACGTTGAATCCGAAATTTATCTTGCAAGTCCTGCAACTGCCGCTGCAAGTGCAATTACAGGAAAAATCACAAGTCCTTGGGAGGTAATGAGCAAATGAAATATACAGGAAATGTTCTGAAATACGGCGATAACGTGGATACTGATGTTATTATCCCTGCCCGTTATCTCAACACAAGCGACCATAAGGAGCTTGCCTCCCATTGTATGGAGGATATTGACAAAACTTTCGTTTCCCGTGTTCAGCAGGGTGATATTATTACAGCAGGTCAGAATTTCGGCTGCGGTTCTTCCCGTGAACACGCTCCCATTGCCATTAAGGCAAGCGGCGTTTCCCTTGTTATAGCCAAAAGCTTTGCACGTATCTTCTACCGCAACGCTATAAATATCGGTCTTGCTATTGTGGAATGTCCCGAAGCTGCCGACAATATCTCCGAGGGCGATAAAGTCGAGGCTGATATGGATAACGGAATTATCCGCAACCTCACTACAGGTCAGGAGTTCAAAGCTGCACCATTCCCCGATTTTATTCAGAAAATCATCGAAAACGGCGGTCTTATGGAGTCAATTGCTAAAGGGAGTATTTAGTTTAGCTATTAGCTTTTAGCTGTTAGCCTTTAGCTAATGGCTTTTGGCTAACGGCTAAAGGCTCAAAAAGGAGAATAATTATGAATTTCAATATTGCTTTACTTAAAGGTGACGGCATAGGCCCTGAAATCGTTGACGGTGCTGTTGCCGTACTGGAGAAAATCGCCGATAAATTCGGTCATACATTTAATTTCACACCTTATCTCATTGGCGGCTGTGCTATTGATGCCTGCGGTATGCCTTTACCTCAGGAAACTGTTGACGGCTGTCTTGCTTCCGACAGCGTTCTTCTCGGTGCTGTAGGCGGTCCGAAATGGGACGACCAGCCAGGCGAAAACCGCCCTGAAAAGGCTCTTTTAGGTATCCGTTCCGCATTGGGACTTTACACAAATCTCCGCCCTGCGTCACTTTATCCTGCACTCCGTGGTGCATCTCCCCTTAAAGATGAAATCGTGGGTGACGGCTTTGACATTATGATTGTCCGTGAACCCACAGGCGGAATTTACTTCGGTGACCGTGGCTACCGTCAGGGCAAATACGGCGAGGAGGCATACGACACCGAGGCTTACAGCGTAACTGAAATTGAGCGAATCGGCAGAACTGCTTTTGAATCCGCTATGAAACGCAATAAAAAGCTTTGCAGTATCGACAAGGCTAATGTCCTTGAATCCTCACGTCTTTGGAGAAAGACAATGCACAGCCTTGCAGAGGAATATCCCGAAGTTGAATATTCCGATATGTTCGTTGACAATGCGGCTATGCAGCTTGTGAGAAATCCCCGACAGTTCGATGTTATCGTAACTTCAAATATGTTCGGTGACATTCTCTCAGACGAGGCTTCACAGATTACAGGCTCAATCGGTATGCTTGCATCTGCTTCACTTGGAGCGTCAACAAGAGGTATGTATGAACCTATTCACGGCTCTGCTCCCGATATTGCAGGAAAAAATATTGCAAACCCCATTGCTACAATTCTTTCAGCGGCTATGATGCTCCGCTATTCATTCAATCTCAACGATGAAGCCGCAGCTATTGAAAATGCCGTAAATAAAGTCCTTGACGAGGGCTGGAGAACTGCTGACCTTATGGGCTGTGCTGAGGGTACTCCCCTTTCCTGCACGGAAATGACAGCAAAAATTTGCGAGGCACTCAATGGCTAATATCCGTGAAAAACTGGACAATCTTCATTGCGGTCTTAATTCTCTTGCGGTATTCAGAAATATTCTGAAAAATGACGTTATATCGTCACTTTCCGCACTTCTTGAACTTCACGCAGAGGGAAAAAGCTTTGATGTAAATATTTACTCTCAATTCGTTTCACGACTTTACTGCCATAATGTCAATCTTTCCCAATATATTTTCAAGCTTGTCTGCGAGGACGAAAACTTCTATATTTCAGGAAAATCCGAGGGCAAAACCTTTGATGAACTGATTGAATCCGCTGTGGTAAATGAACTTGAAATGCTCCGTGAAATCTCACAGCTTACCGCTGAGGAACTGCAATACGGCTATTACCGCCTTTATCAGCTGCCCCAATGGAAAACAGCCGACATTGATTTTGTAGCTGAATACAGAAACCGCATTGAAAATATCGGGATTTACGGCTGCGGAGTTTTTGCCGAATCTACGATGTTTATTCTCCGCAATGGCGAAATCGTTCCCGTAAAAGCTCCCGATACACAGCGGCTTGATATGCTTTTCGGCTATGAGCGTGAACGGAATGAGGTTATTGAAAATACCCTTGCTCTTGTAAAGGGCAGAACTGCACAGAATACTCTGCTTTACGGCGATGCAGGAACGGGAAAATCCTCAACTGTAAAGGCTGTTGTAAATGAGTTTTCACATATGGGACTGCGGCTTGTGGAAATTACAAAGGAGCAGTTACGTGAATTGCCTGAACTCATTGATAAATTAAGCGTAAATCCGCTGAAATTCATTATTTTTGTGGACGATTTAACTTTCACTTCGGGAGAAGATTGCTTCGGTGCGTTGAAAGCGGCTCTTGAGGGTTCAGTTTCCGCACGTTCCGACAATATCGCAATTTATGCCACAAGCAACCGCCGTCATCTCGTAAAGGAAAGCTTTTCCGACCGTGAGGGTGATGATGTTCACCGCAACGATACAATGCAGGAATTGCTCTCTCTGTCGGCACGTTTCGGACTTCGTGTGAATTTCAGCCGCCCCGACAAGAAGAATTATACGGCAATTGCTCTTCCAGTACTTCTTCAACCATCTTGTCTAAAGGTTTGTTATTTGCCTTGCAGAATTGTAATAATGAAAAGACATATGTATATAATCCAAATTTAAAAAAATTTGAGCTTGTTGCAGATTCTTCTCAAAATATTAAAGTATGTATTTTACCAAAACACGAAGAAATTGAAATTATTATTGTTGACAATGGAAGTGGTGAAGAGGCACGATTTGAATATGAAAAAATGAATAAGAAACAAGAAGAATGTTTCGTTTATTCGTTACGTGCAGATGAGAAGGTTTTCTTTGTTTATCCGATTCATTCATGGGGACCGGCTGTTCCGGTCATGCGGGTTATCGCTCGTTTGAAATTGGAGAATT
>CALFMA010000609.1 GCA_937880065.1 uncultured Ruminococcus sp. | reverse complement strand
CTTAGAAACAAATCTAAATACCCAGCCTGCACAGTATCCCTCAAGAACACGGGGAACAAAACGCTGTAAGAATGTGAGTACAGGGCTGATCTGAACAGTAAATACGCCCATTCCGCTTACTCCTAAAATGCCGAAGCACTGGAGAAAACTGCACACGCCCCATACGGCTCCTATGACAGCACCGCCTATAGGTCCAAGAGCAATTGCAGCAATAGCTACGGGAATTACCGTCATTGATATTGAAAGAGGTCCGATTGGCAGGTTGAAGTAGGTAAGCACCACTACAAGAGCCGTCAGAAGTCCAAGCAATACCAGCTGCTTAGTGTTGAAATTTTTGTTCATATTAAATTTTCCTCCTTGTTATTATTCTTCCGAAGAAGATACAATACAACAATGCTATAATAGCACATTTTTCGCCATATGTCAAGAGAAATGGGAAAATTTTCCTTATATTCAAAATTATTATCAGTTCACAGAAAATTAATCTTGCGTTATCCAATTAATAACATTCTCTTTCTTAAAATATGTTAAAATAATATAATAGGATTATTGTGTATTCAGGAATATTAATATTAAAGGGAGGAGTTGATTTGATGAACAGCAATGAAACAACAAAAAATATCATTGATGTTATCGAAGAATTCGACTACTCAACTCAGAATGAAAAATATAACGAATGTTTCCGTGAATGGAGAAAACGCAAAAATAACAGATATTCATTCAATTTCAAAAAAGACCAGCGTGAACGTGTATATGTTGACGGCAGAGGATTTATCGAAAAATCCTGTAAAAACGCCGAAATAAAGACGCTCACCAATATTTTCCACACCTTGGGCTATGCCTCACTTATGTGGATTCTCTTTGAGGACGTTATCTCAAAGCTGTTAATTTACCTGCTGGAATTTCTCGGAATGAACATTCACACAAGCTTTATCACAAAAACTATAAGCGGCGGATGCAGAGAGGTTGCCTCGGTGGTTATTCTGACTAACACCTTGAAAATCATTCTGCCAACGATTTATCTAAATATGAAATTCAAAACACCGAAAAAAATCGCCTGTATGAGCAGTATGAACAATCCCTCGGCACTTATCGGTTCAATTTCCGCCGCCTTTATTTTAAGCGTTGTAATTACCCTGCCCTCAGCATTTTCCACGAAAACCCGTGAAGTTATCTCTTTCTTCGGCTCGGCAACTACAGAGCTTTCAATCTGGGATCAGAGTGAGTTTATTATCTTTACAATTTTTGATATGCTGGTAATTCCAATCCTCACCCAGCTTCTTTTCTGCGGTGCGGCATTTGCCGTTCTGCGGCAATTCGGCGACGTTTTCGCAATGTTTATCACTTCCCTGTCAATGGCTGTGCTGACTCAGGATTTCCGCAATATGCCTGCGGTTTTCATCATCGCACTCATCGGCTGCTGCGGAATGATAACAAGCGGCTCTATATTCACTCCCATTGCGGTCAACATCATTTTCAAAATGTATCAGACCACAATTGTGCTTATTGAAACGGATTCTTCTGAAAATATGCCTATAATTCGTAATTTATTTATGGCAGGACTTGTCGTGATAGGCACGTTGGGATTGATTTATTTCCGTTTGTACACAAAAAAACATCCATTGAGGCTTGCAAGATACAACGGCGAAATGTCCTTTGTACAGCGAAATTATCAGGCTTTGAAGATATTCCCATTCTCAACTGTTGCAATGCTTTCCGTTCTTTGTGCGATTATGTGGGTACTTGTGTAATGGACTATATGGAACGTGCTTTGGAGCTTGCTCAGGAAGCTTTTGACGAGGGTGAAGTACCTGTGGGAGCAGTTGTTGTAAAAAAATCCACGGGAGAAATCGTGGGAGAGGGCAGAAACCGCCGTGAATCGGACAAAAACGCCCTTGCCCATGCGGAACTCTTTGCCATTGATGAAGCCTGCAAACGGCTTGGAGGCTGGCGGCTTCCCGACTGTGCAATTTATGTTACCCTTGAACCCTGCCCTATGTGCTGTGGTGCGATAATCAACTCCCGCATAGATGATGTCTATTTCGGAGCCTATGATTACAAAAGCGGCTCTGCGGAATCCGTGCAGAAGATGTTCAGCCTGCCATATAACCACAAACCTGCGGTATATGGCGGAATTTGCGAACATCAATGCTCAGAAAAGCTTACGGAATTTTTTAAAATGCTTCGTAATAAAAGAAAAAACAACGGCTGATTGAAGAAAATCAGCCGTTGTTTTTTGCAACATTTGACAAAAAGCAGACAAATCTGAGGGCATTTCTGCCATTAGATTTGTCTACTGTTGTTTTATGGATTGGTATAAAATTTATGAATTAGAATTATCTTCCTTAACCTTGAAATAAACCTCAGGATTAACCCCCTCAACGCCCTTTACAGACATTTTCAGAGTGTCAAGTTCGATTGAATAATCGTAGGAAAGGGGCTTGG
>CALFMA010000608.1 GCA_937880065.1 uncultured Ruminococcus sp. | reverse complement strand
ATAAAACGAAAGAAATATTGATAATGGTATGTTTGTTTATGCAGTTCTTGCTCTGGTTATTGCTGTTATGTGGGTTGTGTTATTCAATAATATCGCATTGGGGATTATTTTTACGGCAATATCTGCGGTTGTGAGTTTTTTCGCCCTTTTACCCAAAAACAAAAAGACAAATATCATTGATAAATATGAAAAGTGAAACGTGAAAATCCCCCATTGTCAATAGGACAATGGGGGATTGCTCTGTTATGGAGTTTTATTCAATTCCGCTTATGGTTATATCAACCTCAACCTCTGTCCATTGGGCAAAGGCTTCATCTTCAACAATGCAAGGGGAATATTCCGCACAAATATCAAGAGGCTCACCGTTTCCGTCATATAACGCACCGTCAGCACATCTTGCATCGGGTGAGGGCTTGCTTGTCCATTTGTTTATGAGATTTGCCCTTGTGTTAATTCCGTCATCGGAGGAAGTATATGCCTTGGCGGTAAGTTCAACGGGAGTTCCGTCAACTCTGATTTCATTTACGGTAATTACGGCATCGGGAAATTTTGTTTCGCCCTCTTTAATCATAACAGCCATAAATTCCATACCCTTTGGCACGAATTCTTTATTATCTGAATTTCCGCTTACAGCATAGCGAAATCCCTCTGTATCGGCATTTACGCTTACGGTATAATCGCCGTTTCCTGTGATTTCAACAACACCTGCGTCATAGCTTAAAGTTGAAGTGCCGATACCGTCATTTGTGCCGAGATATTGTGCTTTCCATTGTGAATCGGCAACTGCGAGATAAACCTCTCCCGATTGTGCCTCAACAGCGTCATCAATATATGGGTCGGTAGGTCTTGTGGCTTCGGGAATACTGCTGCTGACGCTGTTTTCTTTTTTATCCTTATTACTGCACGAACCTAAAGCCGTACACATAACGACAGCCGTTAAAAATGCTGTAAGCTTTTTCATACTATAACCTCTTTCGTTTCATTTCTTACATTATAACATATGAAAAATCCTATGTCAACAAAATCAATTGACATTTTCCCACAGCCGTGATATAATATAAGGGAACTTTATCTGAAAGGATTATGATTTATGCAGATTTATAATTCATCCACAAGAAAAAAAGAAGAATTTATTCCCCGTGAGGCAGGCAAGGTTTCAATGTATACCTGCGGCCCTACGGTTTATCACTTCGCACATATCGGCAATCTCAGAAGCTACATTATGGAGGATATCCTTGAAAAACATCTCCGCTTTACAGGTCTTGACGTAAAGCGTGTTATGAATATCACCGATGTTGGACATCTCACAAGCGACGGCGATACAGGCGATGATAAGATGCTCAAGGGTGCAAAGCGTGAAAAGAAAACAGTTATGGAAATTGCAAAGTTCTATACTGATGCATTTTTTGCAGACTGTGCAAAGCTGAATATCAAGACTCCCGATGTAGTTGAGCCTGCAACAGGCTGTATTGACGAGTTTATCCGTGTAATTTCCTCACTTATTGAAAAAGGCTATGCTTACGAGGCAGGCGGAAATATCTATTTCGACACAGGAAAGCTTGACAAATACTACATTTTCAACGATTTCAAGGAGGAGGATTTGGCTGTAGGCGTCCGTGAGGGCGTTGAGGAGGACTCCAACAAGAGAAATAAGGCTGATTTCGTTCTCTGGTTCACTAAGTCAAAGTTTGACGATCAGGAGCTTAAATGGGATTCACCTTGGGGTATCGGCTACCCTGGCTGGCATATTGAGTGTTCTTGTATCAGTATGAAGCATTTAGGCGAAT
>CALFMA010000607.1 GCA_937880065.1 uncultured Ruminococcus sp. | reverse complement strand
TCAGCCTCGACGATGAAATCACAGCAGATAACCTTGTTTCTTTCGGTATTAAGCTGCATTGCCATTGCGTAATCGTGAGCTATGAAGCGTCTGAAAATACTGTCTGTCAACTTGCCTATCATTGCATCATTACCCTTTCTTTAAGTCGGTTTATTTTCTTCCTTTATTATCTTCAATATTATAACATATATGTAAAGTTATGTCAATATTCGATTTTGCGTTATTTCCTTGACATCTGACTATTTGTTATATATAATTATAGTAATGCTATTGAAAATAATATCGAACGGACGGAGGTTTTTGATTTGAAAAGAATTCTCGCAATAACAGCGATTTTCGCTCTCATTTCCGCTGTTTCGTGCAGCAAGAAAAATGAAGAAAGCAAAGAAAATGCAGCTGATAATAATATATCAGAAAGCACATCGGCAATTGTTAATGAAGAAAGCAAGGAAAATTCAGCTGTTGATTATACATCTGCACTTGTTTCTGACACATCGGAAACAACGACTGAAAAGGATATGACAACTGCACCGACTTCCTATACCACAGCAGTTGAAAGCACCGATACAGAAGAAACTGAGAATATCAGCGAAACTGCCGCCGTTAAGGGTGAATTTAAAGAATACGTTCTCGAGGATTTCACCGACATTACGGTTAAGTTTAATATGCAGGAAAGCAATATTCCGCAATCTGCGGCAGAATACGAGGTATATGACCTCTCACAGCTTGACTTCAATTATCCGAAAGCTGAATGTGAATTTATTGAAGATGAAGAACAGTCCCAGCCCATTATCCACTGTACTGCCTTTGACGGACGCAATTTCTATTATCTTGCCTGCTATGATATACACAATCTTGGCACAGGTATTGCATATGCACCGAAAATGCATTACTTCAATATCTTCCGATATGACACCTCAACAGGTGAAAATGACTGTATTTTCTCTTGGGAAAATGATTCTGACGGCTATAATCTGGAAAGTATGATATATCATAATGACGCTCTCTGGCTTCTTGGCAAAAGCGGTACATGGCAGGACGCTGATATTGAAATTTTCCGCCTTGTTTCATCGGAAAATATGCTTGTAAAGTCATTGACAATTCCCGACTGTAAGGGAGGAATGTTACACATCTCTGACGGCGGCAATCTTCTTGTCGAAGGGACAGAAAATGATGATTTCAGCGGAAATTTCTGCATTTATCGGCATAATGGCGAGTGGGAAAAGATTTCGGACGGTTTCAACAATGATACAAATTATGTGACAGTAATGGGCGGTGAGATTGTAAAAGTAATTTCAGAAAAGCGGAATATAACCATAGAGAGTGAAAGTCTGCGGCTTTCAACAGGAATACGAGGCAGTAAGCTTGTTTATTATTCTGATGAAAGGGTTATGTTCTTAACTGACACTAATAATTTACGCTGTCTTTATACATATGATTTAAAGAAAAAAACACGATATATTATGGATTTGACTGACTTTGGACGGGAGTTTACCGCAATCCCGACAGGTGATAATCTTATCATAAAGAATTACGATTTCACGTATATTATCCCCGAAATCGGTGCAGGCTTTACGCTTGAAGATATTTCTGCCGATGCAATAAGCGGAAAAAAATCCGATGCGGATTCCAGAGGACGCAGTATTGCAAAAACAAATATCTGTAATGACGATGTTGCAATAGCGGTGACAAGGGTAAACTATTTAGCACCCGATTACAGAGTACTTGAAGCATTTAAAGAAACACCTATTTACAGGCTGATGATAATTTTAAATTATAACACCAATTCCTGAAACAATATTGCTGCCGCCTTTTTGATATTGGATTACGATATGTATAATTCAAGAAGAATATTACACTGAAAAGAAATTTTTATTTTTTAACTTAAAAAACTTTGACTTTTTCGCCCTTTAAAATCACTTATATATAGGGAACCTCTAAAAACCTCCCTCACGGCGAACTTTCTATGCCAAATATCATTTACTGCGTTGCCAAACCTTGCAATACACAAAGTATTACTGCGGTTTGTCGCCTTGCAACTGATATTTGTTATATACGGAATTTCGCTCGTGTTCCGGTTTTTAGAGGTTCCCTGGAGAGATTTTCTTCTCTCAATAGTATAATGTGTATAAATTTCACGTGAAGTTTTGTGAAATTTGATAAGGAGGATTTTTAATGAAAAAGACAATTGCATTTTTGACAAGCCTTGCTGCTTTGTGCAGCCTTATTTCCTGTGAGGAAAATGAAATTGAGGATATCAAGGGCGACAACGAGATTATTCAGGAAGAAACAGTTCCGACGGAAACACATACAGAGGCGGACTTGCCGTTCAGAGAATACAAGGCTGAGGATTTCACCGATATAAAGGTGAAATTGACAATGCAGCAGACCGCCCCTCCTGTTAAGGTGGAGGAATACGACCTTTCGTGGATTGAGTTTGAACCGAAAATTCCCCTGTGTGCTTTGCCCGAAAACAGAAGCATAGAAAAATTTATGCCGTATTATGAAAGCGACGCAGAAAATTATGATATGACTCCCGAGGAATATGCCGAGGAATATATGAAACTGTACGAGCCCTTGCTTGATAAGCCTGTTTATCCCTCAATTGAGTGTATAACTTCTGACGGAGAAAATATTTACTATGTGGCGAAATATGACAAATGCTGCAATTATAAGGCTCACGATTTTGAGATATACCGCTGTAATCCCGAAACAAAGGAGAACGAGTGTATATTCACCTATTCGGACACCGATGTGAGTTTTTCAGTATATGATATGGCATACTATGACGGTGAAATGTGGATTATTGGCGAATACGACAAATCAAGAGATAATGTAATACACTATGGCGATAGAATATCGGCAGAAGGCTACAACAATTCGGACGAAAGCTATGACAAGCCTTTGGAAGGCATTTTCAGGGCAGATAAAGAAACAAATACCCTTGAATTGGTTTTTTGGACAGACGACAATAGTACAATGCAGATGTTTTATCAGACCGACGAAAAAAGGCTGATTTCATCATTCGTAACATTTGGGAATACAGAAAATGAGCTTAAATTTTATGAATACAAGGGCAATGCGTGGGAGGAAATACACTCCCTTGAAAACAATACTTGCATATTACTCAATGACGATTTTGTGACAAGCTATGAAAAGAACAAGTCGCTTTTCACAGAGTGCAGCCGTTTTACCCTTGACACGGGACTGCGTTCTGCAAATCTTGCGGCTATATCGGATAACAGGGCGACGTATTTGTTAAAGGACAGCCTGTCCACCATACTTTACACTTATGACTTTGAAAAAATGGAGCGTTATATAATTGACCTTACTTCATACGGGCGAGAATACGGATATTATGGGGCAGGGGATAATATTCTTCTGCATCAGCCAGCAGGTAAAAGCGGAATGTATATTATTCCTGAGCTTGGTGCGGCATTTGAGATTTTCAGAGCCGATTTTGAGCCTGGTATGGATTATCGTAGCGGTGAGGTGTATATTTCCCATAATATCTGCAATACAAACGGAAAAATTGCCATTATAGAAAAAGGTACTGTAAATAGAACACATCTTATCAATGGCGATATATCGGCAAATATACCCGATGAAGAATATTACATCGGAAAAGATAAAAGCCGTATAAATAAGGTGTATTTTTTAGGTGAGTGATTGAATATTTCCACCTGCATTGCCAATACTGTAAGCACGTGTTCCGATTTTTAGATATACCCTTGACAAAACCGCAAAAAAATGTTAGTATGTAATTAACAGATGTATGCTCCGATTGGGATAGTTTTGTGCAGAGCAAATTTTACATCTGAGAGAGGGAATATACTATGAAGAAATTAACAGGAGTTCTTGCGGCATTAGCCTCAGCTGCGGCTATTACCGTTACAGGAACATCATCAGCAGTAAACCCTGCGTTTACTTCAAATCCCAAGGCATCAGCCGCTGTCGATACCAACAACGACGACTGGCTCCACGCTGAGGGCAGCCGCCTTTATGATATGAACGGCAACGAGGTATGGCTTACAGGTGCAAACTGGTTCGGCTTCAACTGCTCCGAAAACTGTGCTCACGGTCTGTATGCTGCCGATGTTGACGACTTCCTCAAAGGTGTTGCTGACCACGGTATCAACGTAATCCGTTTCCCCATTTCATCGGAACTTCTCGTTTCATGGATGGAGGGTTCACCTAACGATGTAAGCTCAGTTCAGGCTTCCTACAATCCCCCACAGGATGTAGTAGGCGAGGACGGAACAATTACTCCTGCCGGTAAATACGGCGATATTAACAGAGATTTCGTTCTTGAGGACGGTAAAACTCTGAAAAACTCAATGGAAATCTTTGATATTATTATGCAGAAGTGCAAAAAGTACGGTATCAAGGCATTCATTGACATTCACAGCCCTGACGCTAACAACTCAGGTCACAACTACGAAATCTGGTATGGTCTTGCAGGCGTTACAACAGATGTATGGATTGAATCTCTTGTATGGCTTGCTGACAAGTATAAGAATGACGATACACTTATCGGCTATGACCTTAAAAATGAGCCTCACGGAAAGCGTGGATATACAGGGGATTCCTGCCCTGATAACATTGCAAAGTGGGACGGTTCAACAGACGAAAACAACTGGGCATATGCCGCTACAAAATGTGCAAATGCAATTCTTGACGTAAACCCCAACGCTCTTATTTTCATTGAGGGTGTTGAGCAGTATCCAAAGACAGATAAGGGATTTACATATGATACTCCCGATATCTGGGACGCTCCTGCTGATAAATCCCCATGGTACGGTGCATGGTGGGGCGGAAATCTCCGTGGTGTAAGAGATTTCCCTGTAGTTCCCGACAGCGGCACAAGTCAGATTGTTTATTCACCTCACGACTACGGCCCGTCAGTTTATGCACAGACATGGTTTGACAAGGACTTCACAACTCAGACTCTCCTTGACGATTACTGGTATGACACATGGGCATACATCGTAGAAGAAGATATTGCACCTCTGCTCATTGGTGAGTGGGGCGGACATATGGACGGCGGAAAGAATCAGAAGTGGATGGAACTGCTCCGTGACTATATGATTGAACACCACATCAGCCACACATTCTGGTGCCTTAACCCCAACTCAGGCGATACAGGCGGACTTTTAGGCGTTGACTTCAAGACATGGGACGATGAAAAGTACGGTCTTTTCGAGCCTTCACTCTGGCAGACACAGTCAAGCGGCAAATATATCGGTCTTGACCACGAAGTTGCTCTTGGTGTAAACGGTATTTCTCTCGGCGATTATTATGCAAATTATGCAGCAAGCGAGGGAAGCAATATTGACGGCGGTTCAAAGGGTGATAATCCGGGAACTCCTGCAACAAAGCCTGTTACAACTACAACTACACAGGGTGGTTCATCTGTAACGACAGGAAGCTTTGTTCACGATTTCACAGCAAACGGAACATCAAGCAGCTTCTATACAATTACAGGAAACCTTTCAACTTCAAAAGGAACAGTAACATATAACGGTAAAGAAGCCACTGTAACATTCTGATGAAGAAACACTTATTCCTGGCGATATCTCTACTGGCTGGGGTATGCCTGTCGATTTTTGTGAATTGCGTTTTGTTTCCGGAAATGAGTGTCTTCCGGACAGCACGCAGATTCTGGCTTGAAGCCGGGAAAGAGATCGAACAATATAATCCGACGCTGGAGTATGTGGTCTTTTACAAGATGGATATTCCTGAGCCGGCAATATTTTATTTGAAAAACAGACAGACTATGATATATAAGAATTTGGATGGCTCGGATATAAGTTTCGGGCAGGACGGTAGACTCTCCTTCAACGAGGAACAGCACCTTTACACTCTCGATGGTACCGAAATGCGTTCGGTGAGCAATGTGGTGGGTATGTTCTTCCGTGAGTTCGATGCAGTGGGCAT
>CALFMA010000606.1 GCA_937880065.1 uncultured Ruminococcus sp. | reverse complement strand
CCGAGATTGATGGGTGTTCGTAAAACAGTTAAACTAAAAATTTAACTATTTTACGGCATCTGTCAGACGGGGTTGGTAATCAACAACGAAAAATGAGTGATGCCAGGTCGAAAGACCGAGCATCACTCATTTTTTATCTTAACGCTTTTTCTTTTGATATTATGGAGGAACATATTATGCAGGAACTGAATTATATTCGTTGTGGTGATTACTATATTCCCGATATTCGTTTACCAGATGAAAACAGACCTATTGGTCGGTGGGGACGGATGCACAGAGATTATATCAAGGAGCACACCCCATCCGCTTCAATGAACTTTGCCTCAGTGGAAAACTTTGGACGTATCTGGCTGACTTGAACGAGCAGGCACAGAGCCGTCTTGAACTTATCATTGAGCAAATGAAAGCCGCTGAGGGCGTGACAGAGGGCATGAAGCAGCACGATCAGATGGCATGGGTTGGAGCTATGAACAGCATCCGCAACCGAGCCGAGGAAATTGTTCTGCGTGAGATGATCTACGAGGAGGATGCGGTATGAGAATCCTTGAAGAATTTTGGTACGGCAACATCGAGCCAACCGAGTATGACACATCCTCTTGCAAGGAATATAAGAAACTGTTGGAGCTGATTTGTAGGAACGAAGAAAAGCTCCAAGCCACCATGACGGATGAGCAGAAAGAGCTGTTTGAGAAATATACAGATTGTGTGCGGGAGTATCAAACTATCACGGATTGCTTGATATTCCAAAACAGCTTTAAGCTTGGAGCAAGAATGATGTTAGCGGTCATGGAAGAATAATCGAATATACCAAGTAGGGACTTGTGCTCAAATCGGGCACAAGTCCTTTTTGATTCCGCTCAAGCAAAAAACAGATTAGATATTCTCAATCGCAAAGTTTAATTTGCGTTCGCAAATATTAAATTTGCAAAACGGGTAGAAATTTTCACATTTTTGTGTTATAATAAAGAAAACTGGGCGATTTAGTACAAGGAGGACTTCCATTATGCGTATCAGCTATAACAAACTCTGGAAGATGCTTATTGATAAAAATATGAAAAAGAGCGATTTGAAAGAAAAAGCTGGCATCAGTTCTGCTTCCCTTGCGAAGCTCGGCAAGGGAGACAATATTACAACGGATGTTCTTCTTCGTATCTGCGAGGCAATGGATTGTCGGATTGAAGATATTCTTGAGACCGTCCGTGACTAACCAACACCGAAAATTTGATTAGGAGGATTCGATATGACTATATTGGGCAAGAAACAGATGTCAGAAGAAGACATCAAATTAAATTATATTACTCCGGTCATCCTCAAGGGTTGGAAAGGTCACATTACCATGGAGACCAAGATCACAGATGGTCGAATCAACATCAGAGGAAATATCGTGGCTCGTAGCAAGCCTAAGTTTGCCGACTATATGCTTTACCTCAACGACGGAAAGCCTATTGCCGTTGTTGAAGCCAAAGACAACAACCATTCTGTATCCCACGGCTTACAGCAGGCGATGACCTATGCTCAGATGATGGACTTGCCGTTTGCTTATTCCTCAAACGGCGATGCTTTCTATGAGCATGACTTCTTAACCGGACAGGAGCAGCAGATCGACTTAGATAAATTCCCGACCCAAGACGAACTGGTGGCGAGGTATTACGCTGAGCTGAATGGCGGCAAGGGCATTTCCGATACGGAAAAGAAAATTGTTTCTCAGCCGTACTATTCTTCTCAGAGTACATACCCTCCACGCTACTATCAGAGAAACGCTGTAAACAGAACTGTTGAAGCCATTGCCAGAGGACAGCAGAGATTGTTGCTTGTCATGGCAACGGGTACAGGCAAAACATACACCGCTTTTCAGATTGTTTACCGTCTGCTCCGTTCTGACCTTAAAAAGAGAATCCTGTATCTGGCTGACAGAAATATTCTTGTTGACCAGAGCATTTTACAGGACTTCGCACCGCTTGAAAAGACCATTTACAAAGTGGACTTCTCCGACAAGGAATGCCTGAGCAAGATTGCATCCCATGAAGTAAACTTTGCGCTCTATCACCAGATGGTCGGACAGAATGACGAGGAACACTTTAGACAAATCCCCGCTGAATACTTTGACCTCATTATTGTGGATGAGTGTCATCGTGGAAGTGCCAAGGAAGACAGCAACTGGCGTAAAGTTTTGGAGTATTTTTCTTCTGCGACCCAAATCGGTATGACAGCAACGCCCAAGGAGAGCGAAAAAGTATCGAACATAGACTACTTTGGAGACCCCGTTTACATTTACAGCTTGAAGCAAGGTATTGAAGATGGATTCCTTGCGCCGTTCAAAGTTATCAATATCACGACCAATATCGGTGACGGATGGAGACCGTACAAAGGACAAACCGACATTTACGGCAACGAGATCGAAGACCGCATTTACAACAACAGGGACTATGACTACAGCATCATTCTCCAAGACCGTATTGACGAGGTTGCAAAGGAGATCACCGAGTATCTGAAAAGTACCGACAGGATGCAGAAAACCATCGTGTTCTGTGCTTCCGAGGATCATGCCGAGCGTATGAGAGTTGCCCTCATCAACCATAACGCTGACATGGTCAAGGAGAATCCGGACTACTGTGTCAGAATTACAGGTTCCGATGTTTATGGCAAGTCCAAACTTGATTATTTCATCTCCGTGTCCAGCCCTTATCCGGTTATCGCTACGACATCCGAGTTGCTTTCCACCGGAGCCGACTGCAAAATGACAAAGCTGATCGTTCTGGACAAGACGGTTGAGAGCATGACCACCTTTAAGCAGATCATCGGTCGTGGAACCCGTATCAGAGAAAAGGACGGCAAGACACATTTTGTCGTTATGGACTTCAGAAATGTGACGAGACTCTTTACCGACCCCGATTGGGACGGCCCTATTGAGCAGGACGAAGGTTTCCAACATGGTGGCGGAGGCAACAAGCCGAAAGGCGGCGGTCATGGTGGCGGAGGGAAAGAACCTCCCGTTGACCCTGTTGAAACCCCTATCGTCGATAAAGATGGATGCAGAGTGAAAATTATCAATAAGACCGTTTCTGTCTATGATGCCAACGGCAAACTGCTCCGACAGGAAGATATTATTGATTACACGAGAACCAACATCAAGGGCGAGTATGCTTCTCTGTCTGACTTCATCCACAAGTGGAAAGCATCGGATAAGAAGAAAACTATCGAGCAGTCCTTTATGGCAATGGGCATTGATTTGAAAGCTCTGAAAGCAGATCAGGGAATGTCTGACGTTGATGATTTTGATTTCATCTGCTATGTGGCATACGGCAAGAAGCCGCTGACGAGAAAAGAGCGTGCGAACAATGTCAAGAAGAAAGACTTCTTCAGCAAGTATTCTGCCGAAGCACAGGCAGTCCTCTCCATTCTCTTGGACAAGTATATGAACCAAGGTATTACCGAGGTTGAGGACATCAAGGTTCTGTCTCTTGCGGATTTTGCCGAAGGGACAGTAGTCGCTGACCTCTCTGAAGCCGTCAAGGATTTTTCCAAGCCGTCGGGCGTATGCGCAAAATCGACAAACACCTGCGCTCCCGACACCTCGGCTACCCATTCCAGGCGCCCTTTGACACCATTCATGGCGGAAATCCCCTTCTTAATTTGGGACATGGGTACCCCCAATATCCTTGCGCAAGTAGCGGCAGCAAGCGCATTGTACACGTTATGCAACCCTGTCATCCCAAGAAGGCACCGTCCCAAATCATCAAAAAGATTCAACACGAACTCCAATCTTCCCATCTCGTCCTTTTCCACGATAGCAAAGGCATCGCACGGCGTCTCCAAACCGTAATAAAACGTCCCCGACTCTCTTTTTGAACCGATTTTTCGCCCCAACTCATCGTCACCGTTCAACACACAAACGTCACATTTTTTAGGAAGAAAGAGCCTTTCTTTCGCCTCGGCATATTCCGACATCGAAGCAAAAAAATCCAAATGGTCCTGTGAAAAGTTGGTAAAGATGCAGGCAGCATAGTGTATTGAAGCGTCCTTTTTATAATGCAGAG
>CALFMA010000605.1 GCA_937880065.1 uncultured Ruminococcus sp. | reverse complement strand
TCTCTCATATAACGATTTTGCGACAAATCGAAATTGTCTTCATTATGGCATATTATTTCATAGTCGGGACAATATTTTTCCCAGCTTTTAATACATTTTTTGGCTATCTTTGGCATTTCACCTTTCCCAAACCAACAATAGTGAATCACTTTTGGAATACTCATGCTTTATTCCTCCATAATTCAATTAAGTTTTTAAATGCACCTTTGAAAAATATAAAGTTTACCCCAATATACAAAGGCACTATCCAAAGAGAGTGTATAATTCCTTTTATAAGCAGTTTGGCGAATGAAAGACCACTGAAGCTATCCACATAAAAGATTGCCATTAAAGTAACAAAAACCGCACCGTTTACCAGCCAAAGCTTATATGTATGAAACATTCCTCTTCCAAGCACTTTTTTGTTTGAATAATAAATCATCATTGTACCTCGGTATAAAAGAGCAACAATCGTACCGAGTATTGCACCGCAAATTCCCCATTTCAAAATTGAAACTATTGATACTGTGATGTTTATAACCATTTCCCAAATTGCATGGGAACGTGTTTCCTCAAACTTGCCCGAATATTCAAGAACATGGTTTGAAGGAAGCTTTCCGTTTGACAAAAGGTTCATAACGACAAAAAGAATTACCAAAAGCGAATTTGTGTAATTAGCATCGTTTATTCCTTTTGTGTATATCTGAATAAGCGGAAGCAAAAATACCGCCATCAGGGTATAAATAACAAAGGTTGCCATAATGTAAAATGTTTCATAGACATTATATACCTTCATAAATCTTGCCCTGTCAGTATGAAACATCTGCCCGAGCGCAAAACTGAAACCTGAAGTAATGCTTGTAATAAATGTCTGAATCTGCGAAAAGAAGATGTTGTAAATAGTATAAACGCTGACTACTCTAAAATCGCATAAAAATGACAACAGCAAAATATCTGTATTATTAAATACCATTCCAGAAACCTGATGAACCAAGACAGATTTTCTTTGAGAAACCGCCTCATAATCAGGCTTAGCGTTAACACTTAACCATTTATATCTTCGTTTTGCGTAAGCATATATGTAGCAAAGCTGTAAAAGCGACAATATGCAATAAGAAAGCTGCATCAACAAAAGATTGTTTGTAAGCAATATAACAAGTATTTTAGCAACATTTGATATAAGCTGCAAAATTGTTTCGGAATTTGTTATAACATATTTTCTGCCGTCAACCTCTAAAAGTATTCTGTATTTAGCTTGTACAAAATAGCTGAACAGCTGTGGAAGTGCAGTAAGTATTACAATTCCAAAAATCACACCTGGCCCAATTGCAGTGGGCACAATATACTCATACACCAGGGCGATTAAAAGTACGATAATCGCATATATTACGCCAACTTTAACATAGTAGCTGTGTGTTGCCGAGATAACAGAGCTTACCTTGTTATGATTTTTCTCGGCTACAGGCTTATATAACGCCTGTGTGGTGGCAAGTCCTACCCCTGACTCAAGCAAAAGCATATATACAAAAATCTGCTTTATTGTAGATAGAACTCCATTAACCTCCGAGCCGAAATTTTCAAGATAAAGTCTTGGAAGAAGAAAGCTCAGGGCAATCAAGACAACTTGATACAAAACGCCTGACAATAAGTTGTATTTGATTCTGTTATCTTTTGTTGCCACTTTGAGCGCACCTCCTATGTTTAAACTCTGTTTTCTATATAATATTCTGTTGCATTTTCTTTATGTATTATTTTAGCTGGATTTCCTATCACAATACTGTGAGAGGGAACATCGAAATTTACAAAGGTCAAAGGTGCAATCATTACATCCTCGCCAATTTTTATATTTCCTACAACAACCGAGTTCGTTCCAATCCAACAATTACCGTCAAACGTTGGTGCACCGCATCGTACACCACGGTTTTCATATCCTATGGTTACTCCCGTGCCTATATTCATATTTTTTCCTAAGACTGCTTCCGGGTGTATAATAACTCTGCCGCTATGACCTATATAAAATCCTTCGCCGATTTTTGTCCGTGCCGGGATTTGTATATGGGTTTTATAAGACCTGAGTTTTAGCTTAACTGTATAGTATAACTTCAAAGGCTTGAATTTGCAGTTTTCTGCCTTTCTGAAAAGTGCAATATACTTAAGCTCTGTTGGTCTTAAAAGTCTTTTAATAAAACTTTCGCCCTTTTCGCCATAGTATCTGTATAAATCCTTTGAAAATTTATCATTCATAGTTTATCTTCCTTACGGAGCTTTTTTCTCCAAAAATATTTTTCTTGTAACAAAATTGTATATCGGAACAAAAACAAGAGCAAAAACCTTAGCCCAAAGATAGTATGCGGTCATTATTTCTGTTCCAAGCCACATTATAAATTGATTTAATAAAAGTCCGCCAATGCTAAGAGCAACAAACACTATAAATTCTTTTACCTTACTGTTTTCACTGCCCTTAAAAACAAATAGCATACTTAAAATGTAATTTGCTATAACTGATACCGAGAAAGCTACCGCCGATGCTACAAGAACATCAACGTGCATAAATTCTTTCAAAAGCATCAGCACAGCCAAATCAATCAGGGTTGCAATTACACCGACAATGCCGAATTTAATCAGCTGTATTATGAGTTTTTTCACTTATCTTCACCTTTTAAAATTTTTCCATATATTCTTTATAAAAAATTTCCGCAGATGTCACAGGGAGTGCTTTTGAATAATACCACCCCTGAATATAATCACAGTCGCTTCTTGATACCAAAGTGTTTTGTTCTTCTGTTTCAACGCCTTCGCATACAACTTTAAGATTAAGATTGTGTATTAACGATATAATTCCCAAAAATAGTTTTTTTCCGCTTTCTTTTTCAGAGAGCAGAAGAACTTCTCTGTCGATCTTTACTATATCGATGGGATACTCACCCAAACTTATCAATGATGTATAACCACTACCGATATCATCTAACGCAATATGAAATCCCAATTCTTTCGCCTTTATGATATTATCTCTTGCAACATCTAAGTTTTTCTCGATAGAATCTTCGGTAATTTCCATTATCAGCTTACTTCTGTCAAATTCATACCTGTCTGCTATATTTTTTATTTTGGTAACAAAATCCTTTTCGGATATAGTAATTCGCGTAAAGTTACAAGATATTGTAAGCTCTTTAAAATCTGTGTCAGCCCATTTACTCAGCTTATCACAAACACTTTCAAACATATAATAGTCGAACTTGGTTATCAATCCGGATTTTTCCATTAAACCTATATATTTTCCGGGCATAATAACTTCACCCTCTGACGTTTCCCATCTTGATAAAGCCTCACTTGATACAATTCTCTTGGTTTTGTTATCAACGATAAATTGGAGATGCATCTTAAACTCTTTATTTTTTAATCCATATCTTATTTTGTTAATAAGATTCTTCTCGTCCGTGCGATTCTTTATGCCAGATAAAAAGCCAATTAAATTTTTAAAAAATTTCTTACTCATTTTTCATACCTCATCTTTTTTATATTATTACGATATAACATGTAAGGTGCT
>CALFMA010000604.1 GCA_937880065.1 uncultured Ruminococcus sp. | reverse complement strand
AATATACCGAGGAAGAAATACGACAGCAGTTTAGCCCTCAAAAACAGCTTTATCAATTTTCATCTATATTTTTGTATGACTTTTTCTTAAAATTTTCTTAAAGTTCAGCTTGTTAATCTTAACACTTTCTTAATGTCATTGACTATATAAAAATGAAGTGATATACTGAAAGCAGGAGGTGATTTTATGCTGTTTGGTTCAATAAAAACACAGATGAAAATAATATCAAAGCAGAAAATCTTTATTCTATCCATTGCGATAATATATGTTTTTATAGTAATCAATTTTACAAAAAATCTTCATGATTTTTACGGCTATGATATTACCAGATTGATTCACCCTATGAAAATGTCGCTGCTTAATACCTATGGTAAATGGGGATTTTATTTTATGCAGTATTTCCCTATATTACTTGCATTTCCTGCATCCTTTTCATTTTTTAAGGATAAAGATAACGGCACAGAAGTATATCTCCGTTCAAAATTTGGAAACTGGAATTATTACTACGGAAAAATCATAGCGGTGTTTATAATGACATTTATTGCCTTTGTACTTCCGCAGCTTTTTGAGTCTATACTGAATATAATTGCCTTTCCGATTGAAGCTATAGGCGACCAAAGTAACCTTTCCACTTTTGACCCGACGTATCACGAACAGGTAGAAAAATACTGGCTTTCATCCCTGTGGAAATCAAATCCATATTTTTATTACATCATTTTCATTGCTATGTTTTCTTCGGTTTCAGCTTCATTTGCGGCATTTATCGTCGGATTATCTATGACAAATATTATGAAATACAAAATCCTTGCTCTTCTTCCTGCTTATCTGATACTAACTATTTTAAATGCAGTTGGAAGCAAAATAAACTTTCCAATGAACTATGTTTTTTATCTTATGTCCTTTGATGCAAGCGAAAAGTTTGATTTTTTGTATCCGATGATATCATTGGTATTATTTCTGATTTCAATAGCCATTGCCCGATATAAAAGAAAAGAGGCGATATAATGCAGCGTTGGAAATACATCATATTCGCAGTTGTGTTTGGTTTGTTTTATGGCATAATTTATACAGGAACTGCGAACGAAATGCTTTTGAGTGATATTGTATTAAAACTGAGCTTCAGCGAATTCGCACTTTGTGGGGGAAATGCATCATATATCGGAAAAATTATGCTCTGCTTTTTTCCGTCAGTTATATTTCAGGTGATTTCGGGTATTGAGTTGTACAGGCATTTTTGCACAGGTTCGGTTTATTATTTCTCACGTTGTATCAACAGAAAAAAGTGGTATTTGAAAGAGATTGTAAATCTATATCTTGACAGCACTGTGTATTTCATATTTCTATCTTTGAGTTTTATTACTGTAATGGGAATTTCGGCTGATATACATCATAATTTCAGAGAAGCTATATGGCTGTATTTGTATTATATCGTAATTTTTTCACTGTGGAATTATTTATTCTCACTGTTATTAAATCTTACAGCCCTTTATTTCAGAAGCAATGGCGGATTTGCAATATCGCTGGGAATACAGATGTTTTTCATTTCCTGCTATGTATTTTTTCAGGAGAAACTTATTTTTATTTATGAAGGAAATACTGATAGTGTAAGGCTTATGAAACTTATTCCTTTTTCACATCTGATACTATCCTGGCATAGTAGTAATAATGAAAAAATTGATAATCTGATAAATATATATGGCATTGATTTCAATCTGAATTTATCTGTAATATTGCTGATTATAGCTGATGTAATTATATCATTTGCAGGAATGATAATCATTGAAAAAACAGATTTTATTCTCACAAATAAGGAAACAGGAGGGTGAATATATGAAAATTATCGCAGAAAATATAGTCAAAACCATAAAAAAGAGAACAATTCTCGATAATATAAATCTTGAGCTTGAAAGCGGCAATATATATGGATTTGTTGGCAGAAACGGCTGTGGAAAAACTATGCTTTTCAGAGCATTGTCAGGACTAATGCACATTGACAGCGGCAGAATTACGATTGACGGAAAAGTGCTGCACAAGGATATAAACGTACCACCGAGCATAGGTCTTATAATTGAAAATGCAGGGCTTTACAATGAATTTTCGGGATTTAAAAATTTGAAATTACTGGCAGATATAAATAAAAAAATCTCCGATACAGAAATTACAAAAGCTATATCAGATGTAGGATTAGATCCCAATGATAAACGTCCTGTGAGAAAATATTCTCTTGGTATGAAACAAAGGTTGATTATTGCACAGGCGATTATGGAAAGTCCCGATATAATAATGCTTGACGAGCCAACAAATGCCCTTGATGAAAGGGGAGTAAAGCTGATTCGTGATATTATTCTCCGAGAAAAAGAACGTGGAGCTTTGGTTCTTATTGCAAGTCATAACAAAGAGGATATTGAAATTCTTGCGGACAGAGTATACTATATGGACGGCGGAAAAATCGTGGGAGGTAAAGACTATGAATAAACTATTTGTGTTCGTTACATCTCTTATGATTGCATTTCCTATTGGAGCAGGTCTTATATGCCGTCAGTCTTTCACAGATATAAGTCAGGAGGATAAACCTTTTGACAATTTTGAAATTGGCTTATTAAGCGAGAATACTGCTTTAAATATAGAAGAATATGCGGAAAACAGCCTTGAAAATGGCAGTAGTTATATTCTTAAAGTTATACCTACCGACAAAGTGAAATTCTCCTTTTTATGCTATACTGAACCTGTGGAAATTCTGGAGATATATAAGGGTGACGATTTGCAAATAGGTGATGAAATTGAAATCCTGAGAGATTCATCACACATTTTCTGGGATTTAAATGATACTGACTGTGCCAATATGGGATTTGTTAATCTTATGAACGAGAGCGAAGAATATCTTGTGTTTCTTGATAAGAAAATTGAGGATAAACCTGTATACAAAACAGTTTCCTGTCTTATGTCTGCCATTTTCTCCTATTCCGACCGTGATAATGCCGTTTTGGCGGATAATAAATTCAGAAATACAGGAAATAATGAGTTTTTTACTTCTGATGAAAATGCACTTGAAATTCTGGAGAGTGTAAAAAGTGTGTTGATTGAAAAGTACAGCTGATTAGAGGTGAATAATTATGAAATTCAGCCTTATTATTTTGAATATAAAAAAGCTTATAAAAGAGCAAAGATTATTTTTATTTATCCTCATAATATCACAAATTGCTGCGTGTCTTGCAATATTTCTTGCAATAGCTGCTATAGCTAACACACGGAATGAACAGAAAGAAATTGATATACGTACTATGTATTTTGAAGCATATTCTGTTGGTATTACTTTTGACAATGCGGGAAAAACTGATTACAGCAAATGTGATAAAATAGTTGATTTTCAGAAAAAGACTGAAAGGATTCTTTCATTAATTCCTCAGGAACAGATAGGTTATTGTCGAATTGGCGGAGTAGTTTCAGAAGATGTACCCATAAGGTATACAGCAGTAAAAAAAGCAAATGATGACTTTGTTTTTACAGAAAAGCAGCTTCTGAACGGCGAAGCTATTGCCGCTATTGGTGACGAAGGTTATTTCAGTAACAAAAATAAAGATGATATTATTACACTTGGCGGTACTGAATATACAATTGTTGAAAAAGGAAATTATGTCGGTGATATAACAATTCCGTTGAAAAATACACCTCAGAATTTTATAGCTACAAGCTTCCGTGTTGAACTTACGTCTGTTCCGACGAAAGAGCTTGTAAACGAAATAAACGAACTAATGAGTACACTTTTCCCTGAAGCCAATATACAAACACCTGAAATTCCCGACTTAATGACTGTACAGTTTAACCGAACAATGATAATATCATCTTTTTTTATTATACTTATAGTTGCAATTAACCTCAGTTACTGCTATTGTTATCTTTTCATAAAACGTAAAAAAATGATATCCTCATATATTATCTGCGGTTGTTCTTATAAAAGGGCAGTAAGCCTTATGACAGCCGAATCTGTTATAATATCACTATTATGTCTGATAATTGCTGTTTTTGCAATGGAATTAATCAGCCCATATCTGACAGCTGTTTATCCTGCTGCTGAAAATCTTTATAATTACAAATTGTATCTTCTTCTTGGAGTAGCTTACATAGTTACAATTATTATTTTGCTGAGTGTTATGTTTTCTTCTCTGATGAAAAAATCCGCCAATGAAATGCGGAAAGGGGGATAAATATGAAATATTTCAGATTTGCTTTGATTTCACTTTGTGACAATATTAAAATCAATCTGCTTATGATTCTTGAAATGATTGTTGTATTTGTAGGTGTTAATCTGATAATCGGCAGTTACAATAACAGGAATATGCTTTATAAACCATATAGTTATATTCTCAGCAATACAGGGTGGTATATAGTATCTGATTATGATGAAAATACCGGAGAACCGCTTTCATCTCAAATGAAAGGCAAACTTGATTTTATAAAAATGTACAGTTATTCATCGTTAATTACATTAAATGGCAGGAATGTACCTGTTAATATTACAATATGCCCCGATGAAATACTGAATAATATGGGCATCTCTAAAAACCCCTTTTGAGAAAAAACAGCTATGCACGTCATCTGC
>CALFMA010000603.1 GCA_937880065.1 uncultured Ruminococcus sp. | reverse complement strand
GAGGAGGCGCTCCGCGTTGAGGAGGGACTCACGAGATACGACCTCGGCAGAGAAAAGTTCCTTGAGAGAGTATGGGATTGGAAAAATCAGTACGGCTCAAGAATTATAAATCAGCTTAAAAAGCTCGGCTCCTCCTGTGACTGGGACAGAGAAAGATTCACCCTTGACGAAGGCTGTTCAAAGGCTGTTAAGGAGGTTTTCGTTAACCTTTATGAAAAGGGTCTTATCTATCGCGGTGAAAGAATCATCAACTGGTGTCCAAAATGTAAGACATCTCTTTCCGATGCTGAGGTTACATATGAGGATCAGGCAGGTCATTTCTGGCACCTCCGCTATAAGATAAAGGACGCTGACGGTTATCTTGAACTTGCTACAACTCGTCCTGAAACACTCCTTGGCGATACAGCTGTAGCTGTTAACCCCAATGATGAGCGTTACAAGGATTTGGTAGGCAAGACAGTAATTCTCCCTCTCGTTCACCGTGAAATCCCAATCGTTGCCGATGATTACGTTGAAATGGACTTCGGAACAGGCGTAGTTAAGATTACACCTGCTCACGACCCTAACGACTTTGAGGTTGGACTTCGTCACAATCTCCCTGTAATCAACGTAATGAACGACGATGCAACTATTGTTGACGATTATCCCAAGTATGCAGGTATGGACAGATTTGAGGCAAGAAAGGCTATCGTAGCTGACCTTGAAGCTGAGGGAGCATTGGTTAAAATCGAGGATTACAGCCACAATGTTGGTACTTGCTACCGTTGCAGCACAACAGTTGAGCCTAAGGTTTCAACACAGTGGTTTGTAAAGATGAAGCCCCTTGCACAGCCTGCAATTGACGCTGTAAAGAACGGCGATACAAAGTTCGTTCCCGAAAGATTTGACAAGATTTATTTCCATTGGCTTGACAATATCCGTGACTGGTGTATCTCCCGTCAGATTTGGTGGGGACATCAGATTCCTGCATTCTACTGCGATTGCTGCGGTGAAATGGTAGTAACAAAGGAAGATAGTGCAGTTTGTCCTAAGTGCGGCAAGCCTATGCGTCAGGACCCCGATACTCTTGATACATGGTTCAGCTCTGCTCTCTGGCCATTCTCCACACTTGGCTGGCCCGAAAACACAGAGGATCTGAACTACTTCTACCCCACAAATACACTTGTTACAGGCTACGACATCATTTTCTTCTGGGTAATCAGAATGATGTTCAGCGGTCTTGAAAATATGGGTAAAGTTCCTTTCGATACAGTTCTCATTCACGGTCTTGTACGTGACGCACAGGGACGCAAAATGTCCAAATCCCTCGGCAACGGCATTGACCCCCTTGAAGTTATCAACGAATACGGTGCAGACGCTCTCCGCTTTATGCTTGCTACAGGTAACTCCCCCGGAAACGATATGCGTTATATAGACGATAAGGTTAAGGCAGCACGTAACTTCGCAAATAAGCTTTGGAATGCTTCACGTTTCATTATGATGAATCTCCCCGATGATTTTGAGTTCACAGGACTTCCTGCTGACCTTGAAACAGAGGATAAGTGGCTTGTTAACAAGTTCAATAAGCTTGCTAAGGAAGTTGGCGAAAACCTCGATAAATTCGAGCTTGGCGTTGCTTCACAGAAGATTTACGACTTTATCTGGGACGTTTACTGTGACTGGTACATTGAAATCACAAAGCCAAGAATTCAGGCTGGCGGAGAAACAATGGCAAAGGCACAGGCTGTTCTCGTATGGGCAATGCAGGGTATGCTGAAGCTTCTCCACCCCTTTATGCCATTCATTACAGAGGAAATCTGGCAGGTTCTCACAAATGAGAAGTCAATGATTATCCTTGAAACATATCCCACATACGACAGCACAATTGACTATTCCGCAGAGGAAAAGGCATTTGAGAAGATTATTTCAGCTATCAAGGCTGTAAGAAATACACGTACAGAAATGAATGTACCACCCTCGGTAAAGGCAAAGCTTATCATTGAAACTGACGAGCCTGAACTGTACACATCATGTGCGGCATTCTTTGAGAAGCTTGCATCTGCGTCATCTGTTGAGGCTGGTGCAGCTGTGGAGCATGAAAACTGTGCAAATGCAGTTACAGATTCCGCAAGAATTTTCATTCCTATGGATGAACTTGTTGACAAGGAAAAGGAAATTGCACGTCTTGAAAAGGAAAAGGCAAAGGTTCAGAAGGACATTGACTTCCTCAGCGGAAAGTTGAATAATCAGGGCTTTATTGCTAAGGCTCCCGAAAAGCTTATTGAAGCTGAAAAGGCAAAGCTTGCAGTTGCAGAGGAAAAAATGGCTAAGATTGAGCAGTCAATCGCTGCATTCAAGGCATAAAATGAAAATCGACAGGGAAGAAATCTTCCGCTATGTCAAGGAAAAATACAACACCTCTCCCGATTACCCTTGGGAGAGGGATGTTTCATCCGCCGTTCTCCGCAAGGGTAATAAGAAGTGGTACGGGCTTGTTATGACCGTCCGCAGAAGCGTAATTGACGGAACAGGGGAGGGGAATGTGAATTTACTCAATGTAAAATGTTCCCCTCTTGTCCGTGAAATTCTCATAGGCGAGGGCAAGGCGATTCCTGCCTATCATATGAATAAGCGGCTGTGGATAAGTATTCCCCTTGACGGAGGAATATCATTTGCTGAAATCTGCGGCGTAATTGATGAAAGTTATGAACTTGTAAAATGAGGTGACGAAATGGAATTCACAGTACCAACAATTGAAACAGAAAGACTTATTCTCCGTCCGCTGACTATTGACGATGCAGAAGCCGCTTTTGAGTGGACAGGTGATGAACGGGTTGCAAAGTATATGATATACTCAACTCACGAAAGCATTGAAACAACGAAAGAATGGCTTAACGCAATAAATGTCAGTCCCGAATTATACGAATGGGGATTTGTCCGCAAGTCCGATAATAAGCTTATCGGAGCAGGAAGCATGAGATACCGCACCGATGAAAAAAAGTGGAGTTTCGGCTATAATATGCGGTATGACTGCTGGAATATGGGTTATACTACCGAAGCAACACTTGCAATGATGAACTACGTCCGTGAAAATCACAATGCACACCGTTTTATAGCAGAATGTGCACAGGAAAATATCGGTTCAGCAAGAGTTATGGAAAAATGTGGACTTCATTTTACTGGCAACGGCGAATATCAGAGCTACGACGGAAAGAAAACCTTTATTTCTAAGATTTACGAACTGGAGGACAAGGTAAATGATTAAGCATATAGTAATGTTCAAACTCAAAGCCACAGAGGGAATGAGCGAATACGACAACGCACTTGAAGCAAAAAAGCGTTTCGAGGACGTAATTGCAAAGGTTGAGGAGCTTAAAAAGGGGGAACTTGTTATCAACTCCGCTGACGCTCCCGAAAGCAATTACACAATCGCTCTTATCTGTGATTTTGACGATATAGAGGGACTTAACGCATATCAGGTACACCCTGCACACGTTGAGTTTGCGAAATTTATAGGCACAGTAAAGACAGAACGTGCGTGCATTGACTATGAATTTTAAAAGAAATAATATATAGAAATATATTATTATAAATTATTTCGCCGTTGGCACTGACGGCAGAAAACGGAGGGAAAAAACAATGACAAACGTAAAAGGAAAATGGGCACTTCTCACAGGTGCCAGCAGAGGAATCGGCTATCTTTCGGCTATTTTTATGGCGAAACAGGGCTGTAATCTGGTACTCCACAGCAGAAAGGCAGAGCATTGCGATAAGGTGCTTGCCGAGGTGAAGGCTCTTGGAGTTGAGGCTTATGTGGTTGAGGCTGAACTTTCAGACCTTGATTCCGTGGAGAAAATGCTGAAAGAAATTGACGCAAAGGGAACTCAGATTGACATTATTCTCAACAACGCAGGCTTGCAGATTGCATACCGCACAGAGTATCTCACAACTCCCGTGTCCGACTACGACATCAGCTTCAAGGTAAACACAACTGCTCCAATGATGATTTGCTACCACTTCCTGCCTGGTATGCAGGAGAGAGGATTCGGCAGAATTGTCAACACAACAAGCGGTATTGCTCTTGAACCCGAACAGGCAGGCTACTCAGCTGCAAAAGCTGCTCTCAACAAGGTAACAATTGACCTTGGCTCAAAGTATCAGAACAGCGATATCGTTCTCAATCTTGCTGACCCGGGTTGGTGCAGAACTGAACTTGGCGGCCCTAATGCTCCAAATTCTCCCGAAAGCGCACTCCCAGGTGTTCTCGTTGGTGCATTTGTGGACGATAAGAAGTCGGGACGTATCTTCTCTGCTCAGGAATTTGCAGGAATGAGCCTTGAAGATGCTGTTGCAAAGGCTGAATCTCAGGCATCTCCATATTAATCTATGAACTACAATGAAGCGATGAACTTCGTTAACTCCTACAGCAAATCGGGAAAGGCAGTTACTGACCTTTCCCGAGCAAGGGAGCTGATGAAGCGTATAGGAAATCCCGAAAAACAGCTGAAATTCGTACATGTTGCAGGTACAAACGGCAAAGGTTCAACGGTTGAATATATCTCAAATGCTTTGATTTATTCGGGGTATAAGACAGGGCAGTTCACTTCCCCTTATATTACCCATTATGCCGACAGAATCCGCATAAACGGTGAAGAAATTGACGAAAAATCCCTCTGCGAAATTACGGAAAAGGTGAAAAATTCCGTTGCAGATGCGGAGTATTCCCAGTTTGAAATCACTATGGCAATTGCCTTGCTGTGGTATGTCCGTGAAAAATGTGATATTGTAGTGCTTGAAGCTGGAATTGGCGGACTTCTTGACTGCACAAATGTAATACCGCCCCCTGTGGTATCGGTTATTACGTCAATTTCCCTTGACCATACTGCGATTTTAGGCGATACTGTTGAAAAAATCGCAGCTCAGAAAGCAGGGATTATCAAGGAAAATTCCGCAGTTGTGCTGTCTATGTACAACAAGAAAAGCGTAATAAAAATTGTAAGGGACAAGGCAAAAGAGTATAACAGCCTGTTTATTCTTCCAAGGGAAATGGCTTTTATGCCCTTATCTCTTTCGGAAAAAGGAAGTAAATTCCGCTATCGTGACAAGGAATACACCCTTGCAATGATTGGTGAGTGGCAATGCGTTAATGCAGTCACCGCAATTGAAGTTTGCCGATATATGCGAAACTGCGGCTTTGATATATCCGAGGAAAATATCTCAAAATCCCTTGAAAACACCTGTGTAAGAGCGAGGGCACAGTACATTGAGGGAAATCCCCCTGTAATAGTTGACGGCGGACATAATCCCGACGGTGTGAATAACGTTTTATCTTATATTGAGGGCGTAAATCCAGCCATAGCCGTTATGGGTATGGTGGATTCAAAGGATTATGAAAATTCCGTTCATCGTGTTGCACGTTACAGCGATAAGATTTTTACTGTTGACGGCTTTGCGTACAACTGTATATCAGCGGAAAAATTGGCAGAAACGGCAGGAAAATACACTAATTCCGAGGCTTGCAGAAGTCTTTCTGAGGCTGTGGAAAAGGCGAAAAAACTTGCTGTAGAGCTTAATACCGTTGTTCTTGTGTGCGGTTCGTTATACCTTGCAAGCGAGTATCTCAAGGGCATCTCTAAAAACCCCTTTTGAGAAAAAA
>CALFMA010000602.1 GCA_937880065.1 uncultured Ruminococcus sp. | reverse complement strand
CTATCAGCAGGATAACAGTGCCAATGTATCACCATAGGGCGTATGCATTTTTGAATTTAAGATAAAGTACCTGTTGCCTACTTTTGCTTAACACTAACTTCTTTACATTGTGGCTTGTTTTTTATTAGTTGATGTGGTATAATAATATATAGAATTTTAGCGGTGGTGATATATATGAATGCAGACATTACCTTTGGTGAAAGAAAATTGCTTTCTTGTTTAAGAAGTAAACCTGGAATATTCATCGGTACTGCCAAGCTGAGCTATTTAGAACATTTTATTCACGGATATGACACAGCAATGAATTTCCTTGGAATCAAACAAAGTCACAATATACTACCTGAAGGTTTCGATGAGTATATTGCATTAAAATTTCTTGGTACAATATGGACTCCTAAAAACAGTTTTGATTTGATATTGGAAAATTCGTTTGATGAAGAAAACGAATTTGACACGTTCTTCGGTTTGCTTGATGAATACTTACTCGTTATTAAATTTCAACCAATACCTTTATGGGATGATGAAACTGATAGTATAGAACAAATAAAAGCATTTATTAAATAACATTTTTAACTATAGATTAGCCGTATCACAACTGATACGGCTTTTTATATTCCGCTTTTCTATACTTTCAGCGTTAGTGCAAAGGCTGTGGAAAAATTTTTTAAAGAAGAAATTAAGAAGATTAAAAGGCATCTCTAAAGAAAGTGTAAATTGACATATTTGGAAATATTTGATATAATATCAAAAAACGATGTCGAGGTGATTGGATGTTAGATAAAGAAATCTGTGAGATGATAATAGACAAATACTATTCAGATGTATATAAATTCTGCATAAATCGTCTGCATAACATTCATGCTGCCGAGGAATGTTCACAAGAAGTTTTCTTTCTGTTGTTCAAGAAACGAGCAAAGCTTGATTTTACAGAAAGTCTTCGTTCCTGGCTCTATGAAGCGGCAATAAGGATATGCAATAAGTACAAAAGCAAAAATTCAAATATAACACTTGATATTGACGATTACTCTGATATTATTCCTGATGAAAAACAAGGAAAACCATTTTCAAAGGAAATATATGAAATACTTGACAAAGAAGAAGCCGATTTATTGCTTGAGTATGCCGAAGCCGACCATGGACAGCGTGAAAAAATAGCCAAGCGAATGGGAATTACAACGAAAGCTTTATATCGAAGATTAGACCGCATACGAGATAAGGTTATAAAGTATCTTAGTGAATGATGCATAAATTAAAACGAGTATATTTGTGCAATGATACAAACTTCAAAAAATGAACGGGGAATTTGCCATATTCACAGGCATTAGTAAATGAATGGAGAAAACACAATGAATAAAGAAAATTCAAAAAGGCAGATGAGATATATGAAAAAAGAAATTTTATCTGAACTGAACCGTGAACTTGAAGCTGAAATAAGCAAACCAAAAAATAAAAGGGATTTGGAAAGAATATGTGAGCTTAACGAAATGATTTTTCAGCTTAATTGTTCTGATAATGAGGCTGTACAGGACTGCGTTGAAGCTTCAAAAAGCAAACTAATGAATAAAATTCAGGAAAGCAAGCCGAAGAATAGCATAAGGCTTTACAAGTGGCTTTCCGTGGCGGTTGCCTGTGCTGCGGTAGTAGTGGGTTTAAACGCTTTTTCGTTGAGAGCGTTGGGGCAGAATATGTTTTCTGCAGCTTATCAGTTTACAAAGGGTGGAATATTCATTGATATGAGCAATGATAATAATGATAATAATATTGAACTTCCTGTAACATCTGATGACCCTTATGGAATAAAAGCCAAATGTGCAGAATATGATATGTATCCGTTAACTCCGACATATATTCCCGAGGGGTTTGAATTAGTAAATGTTGTTGAAGATAGAAACGAAGTTTTTACTCATGTTATTTTTCAATATAAAAATGATGAAATAAAATTAAACTTTGATTTTTGTCAGTATAATAATGGCATGGAAGTACCACCTATTGGTATACCAACAGATACATATAACATTGTGGAAGAAAAGATAAACGATTATAAAATGTATATTCTTAAAGAGGATAATCAATTTACAGCAACTTTTCTTGAAGAAAATATAGTTTATCTGATTACAGCAATTGACTGTGATTATGATGAATGTCAGAATGTAATAGAATCTTTTGTATGATAATGCTAAATATTTCAGGCTGTTTTGTGCAAGTATACAAAGTTGATTTTTTGAGAGGGGAATTTGGAGTCTTTTGGAGCATTAATATATGAAAGGCAGTACAAACTGCCAAAAAATCAGGAGGTGTTTCCAATGAATTTAAAAAGTTTTGCAGTTTAAGTCATGGGGTACCAGAATTATTCCCACATTACTTCATTTTTATAAACTAAATCCATATATTTAAGGAGGAATCACTATGAAAAAATTATTATCTTGTTTAACAGCCCTTTGTCTTAGTGCGTCAATGGCTGCTCCTATGGTTTCAAATGCGATTTATCATGAAGAAAATTCTGAAAGTAAGTTCATTGAACAACTTAAAGATAAAGAAAAGTACGTGGAAATTGATAATAAGTATAAGGAGTTGTTTTATGTATCAGTATTCACCAATTCGTTCCCTATTGCTGTAGAGGATGAAGTACTTGAAAATACTGTTTTTTATTCAAAGTTGAACGGACAAATTGTATATGCACTTGTACCTAAAAAGCCTTCGTTCTTAAGTGAAGTATCAGCTCTTTTCAATCTTACAGAAGGTACAACGGCAGAACAGGTAAATGAACTTCTTACCAAAGAATTCGGATATGAAATAAACATAGAAAAAGATTTTAAATCAAACTATGATTACAGAACGATTGGTTCAAAAAAATATTTCAAAAAAGTGAGTGATTTATTAAAGAACGCAGGCTATGTTGACAGCTTTGTTATTCCGGGCGAATATTTTCAAATTATAGAATTTGGTTCATATGTAGCTCCAATGGCGTATGTAATTTCTGATGAGAAACTCAAAGAAGTTGAAGATTACGTGAATGAAAATGAACTTGGTCAGCTTAATTTTGTTGAAAAATATTTCAATTCTTATTCGATATATACACTTGATTCCGACAAAGAAAATACTCTTGCTGAAAAGCTTGATATTTCACTAAAATTATGTAAGGAAACAGGAATAACAATGAACTATGAAATTCCTGAAACTGCAAAGGCTGAAGTCGGAACAGGTGATATTGACGTATTCAACTCTATGGACGGCGATGCTAACAACGACAGCACAACAACAATTGCCGATGCCGCAGCTGTTTTCCAGTCCCTTGCCAACCCCGATAAGTACAAATTATCTGCACAGGGCGAGTTCAACGCTGATTTTGCTTGCGACGGAATTACAGTTGACGACGCTGTGAGAATTCAGAAGAAGCTTGCAGGAATAACAGAATAGAAACATAAACATAAAAGGGAGCGATTTAGCTCCCTTTTAGTTATTAGAAATTAAAGGTTAGAAATAATATCAGCATACAAAAAATGGACGGTAGAAACAAATTCCACCGTCCTAAAAAAGCTAAAGGCTAACGGCTAACAGCTAAAGGCTTTTATAATAATTACGCCTTATCCTTTGGCTTGAACATCAGAGATGCCCAAAGTCCTGCAATAAGGGCGGCAGTAATTCCTGCGGAAGATGCTGTCAACCCGCCCGTGAATATGCCGAGAAATCCGTCACGGTCAACGGCTTTCCGCACTCCCTCTGCAAGGAGATGCCCAAATCCCGTAAGCGGAACAGTTGCCCCAGCACCTGCAAATTCCGCCAAAGGCTTGTACAGTCCGAGGGCAGAGAGAATAACTCCGCCTACAACAAATCCCGTGAGAATTCGTGCAGGTGTAAGCTTTGTATAGTCAATCAGAAGCTGTCCCACACCGCATATAATTCCGCCAATCAAAAATGCTTTCAAAAGTTCTGTCATCATATCATTTACTCCTTAATTCCAGCAAATGTGCAATTGTAGGGATTGACTCTCCCTGCTGAACGGACATTGCCGACATAAGTGCACCTGTGGCAATAAACAGAATTCGTTTCAATGCCCCACGTTGAAGCATTGGCAGAAAATATCCGCATAAAACGCTGGCGGAACAGCCGCAGCCTGAGCCGCCTGCACCCGTATCCTTCTGCGTTGCAACATCAAAAATCATAAGTCCGCAATCATTGTGAACAGCAGAGATATCAATGTTTTCCTGCTTCACCATAAGCTCACAAAGAAGCTCTGAACCGACTGCGCCAAGGTCGCCCGTCAGAATCATGTCATAATCCTCAGGCACGGTGTTCGTATCCGTCAAAAAATCCGCTATGGTACGACACGCAGCGGGTGATAATGTCAAGGGTACACCATAAAAAGAAGAGGCACTTCACTTCAATAATGTGAAATGCCTCTTGTAATCTTTTTTATGCTGTTTTTATTTCCTCAAAGCTGCCGTTTTCAGCAATTTTATAAACCCTCGTGCAATATTTGAGCATAGCGGGTCTGTGAGTTGTGATAACTCGTGTTCTGTTGGGATAAGCTTTCATCATGTTTGCAACTACCGTTGACTCAGTTTCAGCATCAAGAGCACTTGTCGCCTCATCCATAACAATAATCGGTGCATCGCGGAGAATTGCCCTTGCGATTGAAATTCTCTGCACCTGACCCTCTGAAAAATTAACACCCTTTTCGCTGATTTCGGTGTTGATTCCGAGAGGCAGCTGCTCAACAAAGCTCCACGCATCCGCAATCTTGAGAGCATCGATT
>CALFMA010000601.1 GCA_937880065.1 uncultured Ruminococcus sp. | reverse complement strand
AAGGAATACCAGCTTTGAAGAAATCCTAACACTAAAAAAACAAATGCAGGACGAATTTGACAGTCAGTTTGGTAATTGCATTGTCAATATCATCGTGGGAGAAGATTAAATTAGATATTATAGAACATTAGTTTCAAATATAAACAAATTAAAACGAAAAGGTGATTATTATGACAAAAGAAACAAAAATTTTTAGAATTATCATTTGCTCCTTGCTTACACTTACTATAATTTGGAGTGTATTTTTGGGAGTTGTACTCTTACCCGATCGTTTTCGGGAAAGAGTGATTGACGAAAAATATGACTTGTGGATTACAAATGTGCGTGTAACATCAGATAACGCAGAAGATGTCCTGGGTGACGGTACGGTACACTATGATGCTTATGATAACACCCTTTCGTTCGAAAATGCATTAATTGAGTCGGAGCATACGATTATTTATTCAGTGAATGATCTGAATGTTCAGTTGATTGGTGAAAATAAATTTATCTGCAAGAATGAGAGCAACAACTTTGGTATTTATGCAGGTGACAGTTATATCCACAAGGATCTTGCAATTTATGGTGATGGATCTCTGACAATTGAAATGACGACAAAAAGCGAGGCAGCAACAGGTATTTTCGCAGATGAACTTATGGTTAACAGCGATATTACCATCATTACTCCCGATTGTGAATACATGACGACAGGAATTGTCTGTGATTCCTCTCTGCTTGTTGTGAATAAAGCAACTGTTACTGTAAATAGTGGTGCGGCAACACACAGCATGGGTGTCCGTGTTCGCGGTAATGCTCTCTTTGAGGAAGGGACAGCTCTCAATGTCTCTGTAAAATCCGGTGCTACTGAATCCTGCGAAGGGTTAAATGTCATCGGAGATCTGTATATGGAAAAAAACACGGCAATGAATATTTCCATTGGTGATGAATTTACAGAATCGGGCGAATGCATCCGTGTAAATGGCCTTATGGACATCGGTGCAGATTCAAAGGTGACAGCATCAGCAAAAAATGCACATGCTATTGCGTGTTATGGCTCTGTAAAGGTAAACGAGGGAGCTATGGTTTCTGCAGTTTCTGATAAAAAAGATTCTGATATTTTCTGCAACGGAGCTGTGGTGAATTTTGGTGCTACCTTTGATGGTGAAATTGATGCTATCGGCGGTATCCACAATCGGGATTAAAGCTAAGCGAAAGCGTTCAATAAAGGAGTTGTTCTATGAAACGATTAAATTATATTGATGGACTCAAGGGCTGGTGTGCCGTATCTGTATGTATTCTGCACTTTCTGCTGATGTTCGTTATCGGTGGATTTATTGGTTGGAAATGCTTGCCCGAAGCGGCACTGAATCCGTTTGAATACTATTTCGAGTGGTTTCCGTACTCCATTCTCACCAACAATTCCTTCCCGCTGTACATCTTCTTTGCACTGATATCCTTTATCGTCAGCTATGCGTTTTTGAAGAACAAGAATGAAGATAAGCTGAAACAGAAGATCGTAATGCGGTATTTTAGGTTTTTGCCTTTGGTGTCGATTGCCTGCTTTGCCGCGTATCTGCTTCTCGCCTTTAAACTTTGCCCGCTTGAAGAGTTCTACAATATTACGGGCAACACCTGGGGCTATGCGAGACTTGAAGAAAGCTATACCTTTCTTGATATGTTGAAAATCGGCTTCTTCACTTCGTTTTTTGAAGGAACGCAGTTGGTTTCTCCTTTTTGGTGCTTGCACTACATATTTTTGGGCTCTATGCTCAGCTTCATGATGATGCTGCTGTACACCAAAGTTGATAACAAGATTATCTTCTTCGGTTTTGCAATTCTGATGTTCTATTTTGTGGATCAGAATTACTTGGCGTTTATCATCGGACTTATAGCCGGTATCCTTGCCAATAAAGAGTATTCTATGAGCAAAGCAAAGGGTGCACTGCTCGTGGCGGCGGGTTGCATTTTGGGGTTGTTCCCACCCGTTTTGCTGCCAAGCTTTATAAACGTGGTTACACTCTACGCACTTGGCGCAGGCTTTGTTATCGTAGGCATACATTGTAGCTTTAGCAATAACCGCTTGCTTTGCAATAAATTTGCAGAGTTTTTAGGAAAAGAGAGCCTTGCCTTGATTGTATGGCAGTTTTTGATTATGCAATCCTTGA
>CALFMA010000600.1 GCA_937880065.1 uncultured Ruminococcus sp. | reverse complement strand
TGTTACACGTTCCGAATATGGCGATACTTCAATTAAATATCCTCTTTTCACCGACCTTACGGATATAAACGGAAAGGAACTTGACCGCTTCGACAAGGTAACTCTGTGGAATGGCGGAAACGACAATCAGACGCTTCATTTCCGTGACGCATTAATTCATGAGCTTGCAGAGGAAAGAAACGTAGATACAATGGCCAGCGAGCCGTGCCTGTTATTCATTGACGGCGAATTCTGGGGATTCTATATGCTTCGTGAAAGAGTTGACGCTGAACATCTTTCAAATCATTTCGGACTTGACGAAGATGATGTGGCAGTAATCAAAAATGGCAGTCTTGATGACGGAGTTGAATCTGACCTTGAAGATTTCAAGCAGTTCTGCACATGGGCAATAAGCGCTAATATGTCAAATCCTCTCAATTATGAGAAATTCTGTGAAACTGTTGATGTACAGAGTTTCATTGACTATATGGCAATCGAAACATATGTAAACAACAGCGACTTTGCAAGCGGATATATGAACAACTGGCAGGTATGGAAATCAAAGACAGTTCACAGCGATATTCCGCAGGCTAACGGTAAATGGCGTTTTGTACTGTATGACGTTGATATTTCCTGTGCATTGTATGGCAGCGAGAAGAATATGGCAGATTACGACTCATTGGGCAACAACAACTGCAAATCCCAGTATTTCAATCTTCCTGCAATTTTAAAGAGTCTTATAAGAAGTGATGAATTCCGTCAGCAGTTCTACGACAGCTATGTTGAGATTATGAATACAGTATTTGACTATTCTGCGGTAGATGAAAAGATTACGGAATATGTAAACGCTTATGAAAATGCAACAACTGACACTCTCGAGCGTTTCTCAATGGAATGGGCGGCTAAACGCTATCCACAGGAGGAACAGAGAATCCGTGAATTCTTCCGTGACCGTCCTTCATATGCTAAACGATACCTTGATAATTATTGTGATGAAAGCAAGATTGACTTTGAAAATAACCTTGCAACGACAAATTTCTGGTCATATTACGGAAAGTGCGAGGCTTCATTCAATCAATCTGAAAACTCTTTTACATTAAAGGTTAATACAGCACAGGAGAAGCCTTGGAATATCCAGTCACAGGCTAAAAATGTACTTCTTGAAAAAGGCAAGACATATACCCTTTCATTCAAGGCGTCTTGTTCAACCCCTTGTGAGGTTTCATTAGGCTTTAATCATAATGTAGACGGCTCATATCCTCAATGCTGGAGCGACGAGGCTGAGCTTACAAATGAATTAAAGGAATTCACCTACACATTCACAATTGATGATGAAACATACTACGACTGGCAGCTGTATTTCAACTACGGAGGAACCGCAGGTACATATAAAATCGTAAATCCACGGCTTGTTGAAGTAAAATAAGTTAAATAATAATTACCGCACCGCTGAAAATATCGGATGTGCGGTAATTTTTTGGGATTTTTTCTAAAAAGGTATTGAAAAAAATTGCTATATATGGTACAATAGAAAGGCATGGGTTCTGCCCAAAAAATTTGAAAGGTAGAAAAATTATGGAGAAAAAAACTTCCCGAGGAAGCTTTTCGGGACAATTTGGATTTATTATGGCGGCTGCCGCAAGTGCAGTCGGGTTGGGAAATATCTGGCGTTTCCCTTATCTTGCCGCCAAGGACGGAGGAGGAATATTCCTGCTCGTCTATCTCATTCTTGCTTTGACATTTGGTTTCACTTTGCTCACATCGGAAATAGCAATCGGCAGAAACACACAGCAGAGTCCGCTTACAGCGTATAAGGCAGTTCACCCTAAATGGGGATTTATAGGAATTCTTGCCTGCCTTGTACCTACAATTATTCTTCCCTATTACTGTTCAATCGGCGGTTGGGTATTGAAGTATCTATCACTTTATATGACAGGCACGGGAGCTGATGCGGCGGTTGACGGCTACTTCGGAAACTATATTTCCGGAAATGTTCAGCCAATTGTGTGGATGCTTATTTACTTTGCAATTACAGCAATTATTGTATTCTGCGGCGTTGAAAAGGGAATTGAAAAATTCAGTAAAATCCTTATGCCAATTCTTATTGTTATGGTAATCGGTATTTCCGTTTATTCAATTACACTCAGCCATACAGATGAAAGCGGAGTTACACGTACAGGCTTAGAGGGTTTGAAGGTTTATTTCGTACCTGATTTCACAGGAATGACATTGAAAAAATTCTTTGTTGTAGTTATGGACGCTATGGGACAACTTTTCTTCTCAATCAGCGTAGCAATGGGAATTATGGTAGCATACGGCTCATATGCCAAAAAGGAAACAAATCTTATCCAGTCAGTTAACCGTATTGAACTTTTTGACACATTAGTAGCATTTATGGCAGG
>CALFMA010000599.1 GCA_937880065.1 uncultured Ruminococcus sp. | reverse complement strand
TCTTGATCTTTCCAAGCCGATTGACTTAACCGTACATGGCGAAGGTGATATCGACGCAATCCTTGCTGTACTTAAGAAGTACGAAGCATAATCAAACGATACCAGGGCGTGCAGATGCACGCCCTTTTCTTTTTGCTTCGTACAAATTCACTGTTTTGTCTTACCGAAGTTGAATTACTTCACCATGATTACTTCTACTTCTGCAATTGCACGTTCTACCATCTCATCAATCTTTTCTGCCAGCTTTTCTTCCGAGCGCTCAATCACATGCAACAGCGGCTTTGTAACCGGATGCTTTGCCACAAAAATGGTACAGCAGTCCTCAAATGGCAAAATAGAAGTCTCATAGGTGCCAATTTTCTTGGAAAGGGTAACGATATCTTCCTTATCAAAACCAAGGATCTTGAGCCCGAGGAGAAGGGCATCAGCCTTGAGGATGTTGCTGCCGAAAAGATGAACATTCTGACATTCCTGATGAAGAGCCTCTCCGGCGGTGCCGTTGATCTTGCAACCAATGCAAATGAAACCATGACCGCTGACGGTCAGACCTATGCACTGGTGACAGATGAACGCTTTGCGATCAACAGTCTCGGCAAGGCTGCCTTTGAGAGATTGCTGGAGGAAACGGTAACCGGTGCGGAATATACACGCTGGAAGGGTATTCTGGATGAGAGCTTCCGTGTCAGCGAGCCGGACGGTTCGAGCTATATTCTGACTTCCAATGCACACGGCTATCAGAGCTTTGAGACCGGCAGCGGCGTCACGATCACCGATCAGACAGATACCTCTTTTACGGCAACAACCAAAGATGCCAACCAGATCGACGGACGCGGTGTTGCACACTTTGTATTCGATGGAATCAACTGGACGATCGAAAGCTACGAATTTCAGTAAAACGGACTGCCTGCGGAGCCATTTCGCAGGCAGTTTTATTATAGCATATCGACCGGCAAAAAGCAAGATTCACAAAAATACAATTATCCGCAATCGTGTAGAATTACAATAGATGTGAGACAATTCACAAAAAAAGGTAGCGGAGCAGCATAGACCTGTGTTACAGTTAAGTTGCGAGAATAAAAGCAACAGGAGGTTAGCTGATCCGCTATGAATACTATAACACAAATAACTCCTCGCCGTCAAGCCATAATTAAGTATGCTGAGAAAAAAGGAGTAACAGCTGCCGCAAGGCGATACAATGTAGGAAGAGCGTCGATATATCGCTGGATAGAACGATATGATGGTACATTAGAGTCGTTGAAAAACCGCTCACATCGTCCTCACAGCCACCCCAATCAGCATACAGAAGAAGAAATAGAACTAATAAAACGTATGCGTAAGAAGAACAAACACACAGGCTTAATCGTGTTCTGGGTAAAGCTTCGTCAGAAAGGCTATACACGCTCCATAACGAGTTTATGGAGAATGCTTAAAAAGCTTGAATTACAGCCTGTTAAGCCTCCGAATCCTAAGTATATACCGAAGCCGTATGAGAATATTCCTCTGTGCAGGCTCACTGGAAGATCCCGATTATGCTCACAATTATCGTGAGGGTGATGATACAACGCTTGAAGGCGTTGCAAAGCTGAAAGAACGCTTTGAAGCCCACGGTGTAGACTTTACACATAAATTATATGAATCACATCACTATCAGTATATCCCCGAAATGCTGGT
>CALFMA010000598.1 GCA_937880065.1 uncultured Ruminococcus sp. | reverse complement strand
ATTTGAATACAATCGATCACTAATAAAGACTGCTAAAGTAAAGGATGCAGCATTGAGGCGCATTAGAATCGCCGCAGAAAACACCTTTGCTCATAACGCACTTGACCTCTATACGGACTGCCCATCTCGCGAAAGGGCTGGCTGGCTATGCGACTCATTTTTTACTGGTAGAGCCGAATATTTTCTTACAGGCAAAACAAGTGTTGAAGATGCGTTTTTAGAAAACTTTCGTCTTTATCGTTGCAATGGCGAGTTGCCTAAAGGAGCTTTGCCAATGTGCTACCCTGCCGACCATAGTGACGGAAACTTTATTCCAAACTGGGCTATGTGGTATGTGCTTGAGCTACGAGAGTATCTTGCAAGAACGTCACAAGCAACAGTAGTGTAACTGTTACCAAGCATTGGTGCCCCACTCGCATAATAAATAGGTGTTGTAATATAAGTTCTTTTCTTTTCCATAAATTCACCTCTAAAGAGTATTTTTATTCACTTAATCGTTAATTATTATATCACACTACTATTTTTTTATCAAAAAAGATGAGAACAAAAAAACAATTATATTGTAAAAATATAATTGTTTTACTTTATTTTTCTTTTTGTCTAGATTTTTTCTTCCTTTATTTCTTTTACTTTAGTCTTTTCTTTTTTCCTTTCAATAATGATTTTAACAACAACTAAACAAATTGATGCAATAGTTAAAACTGATACAACAATAATAACATCTAAATAATTATCAACATAACACTTAATATCACCATCACAACCTTTAATGTTGTTTTCAATAATGTAAATTTTCTGAATTTCTTGTTTCCCATTATATTTGCGGCATTTTTCATCATTGATTTATACAAAAGCCGTAAATGCTGAAATGTGATATTCAAACATTAGCCGACAAACTTGGATTTGTCGGTTATTTTTTTATCTGTATATCATCTGACGCAGAATTTTGCTCTCCAAGCTAAATAGAAAATTCAAGAGTTAGTTGGTGGAGCAATATTGACTAAACCCGAAAAATCTGCTATAATTATAATGGAAAAATATCGTTTTGGAGGATTTGAAATGGAAGAAAATATTCAGGAAACTACGGCTGTTCCAGTGCAGGAAGTCATTCAGGAACACGTTGATAAAGCGTCGGGATTTTTCACGGGGGTTGTGGAATATTTCAAAGGTATTCTGCCGCAGCTGATAATTGCGGTAATTGTTCTTGTAATCGGCACTATTATGGCGAGAATTTTAAGCCGAATTATAGGCAAGGGAATGAAAAAGTCAAATATGGATAATGCGGCACAATCGTTCCTCGTGTCTGTTATACGAATTGTTCTTTATACAGTCGTGGGAATTATGGTGCTGTCGGTACTCAATGTCCCCATGTCCTCGATTATTACAATTCTCGGTGCGGCAGGACTTGCTGCCAGCCTTGCATTGCAGAATTGCCTTACAAATCTCTGCGGAGGCTTTATTCTGCTGTTTTCCAAGCCTTTTTCGGCAGGTGATACGGTGGAACTTGACGGCACGGTGGGAACTGTTGAGGCTATCGGTGTTCTTTATACGAAAATTTCAACCTTTGACGGAAAGACAATTCTTATTCCAAACGGAAATGTCACATCTGCAAGGCTTATAAATTACACGGAAACTCCCACAAGACGAGTTGATTTGACATTTGACATAAGCTATAATGCGGATTATAACCTTGCACGTTCATTAATTTTGACTGCGGCAATGGAAAATCCGCTTATTCTTAAAAATCCTGAACCTGTAGTGCGTATGGCGGCTCACAAGGAAAGCGCAATTGCGATTGATGTCCGTGTGTGGGTGAAAAATGACGATTATTCCGAGGTGAAATATACGCTGAATGAGGATGTGAAGCGAATTTTCGACAGAAGCGGAATTGAAATCCCATACAATCAGCTTGATGTTCATATCGTTAATTGAGGTGGAAAATGGTAACAGATATAGCAATAATCGGCGGCGGAGCGTCTGGACTTACAGCCGCAATATCCGCCAAAGAAGCCAACAGGTCGGCAAAAGTGACCATTGTTGAGAAATTGCCAAGAACAGGCAAAAAAATCATTGCATCGGGAAACGGCAGATGCAATTTAAGCAATATGAAGCTTTCAGAGCGTAACTTTCACGGCTCTGTCAATGCCATTGAAATTATCGGGAAAATGCCCGATTATACGTCGTTTTTCACGGATTATCTCGGTGTATTGTGCGTTGGCGGAAGCGAGGGCAGAGAGGGTGGAATTTACCCTGCAAGCAATAGTTCAAATACCGTTGTCAACGCTATGCGTCTGAAACTGGAGGAACTTGGAATTGAGGAGATATGCGGCTGTGAAGTCAGCGGAATTATCCATGAAAATGGCGGATTTACGCTGATTTGCGGCGATGATAATATCCGCTGTAAACGGCTTATTGTTGCCGCAGGAGGATATGCTGCACCGACTTTCGGAACTGACGGCGGAGTTATGCGTATTTTGAAGAATATGGGCTACAAAACCGCCAAAATCTGTCCTGCCGTTGCACCATTGCGGGTTAGTCCCGATATGCTTAAAGGCTTGAAGGGAATTCGAGTTAAAGGCGAAATATCAGCGATTTCGGGCGGTAAAACTCTCCGCACCGAAAGGGGCGAAATCCAGTTCAACGACAACAATATTTCGGGAATCTGCGTTTTCAATCTTGCCTATCTTTTCGCAGAATATGAGGGAAAATTGACGCTGAAAGCCGATTTGCTACCCGATATGCCGTGGAATTCCCTTAAATCCTATCTTGAAAATATCAGAAAAAACCGTGGAAATCTTCCCATTGAGGAACTTCTGACGGGAATTTTCGTTAAAAATCTTGCTCTGTACATAGTGAAAAAATCTCTTGACAGACCGCTTACGGATAAGATTTCAGCTTTGAAAAATAACGAAATATCGGCAGTTATCAGCTGTATTAAGGCACTTGAATTTGAAGTCAGCGGCTGTTCACCGTGGCAGAATTCCCAGACAACCATGGGGGGAATTCACGGTTCATGCGTTGACGGAAATCTGCAATCCAAACTCCACAAGGGTATGTACCTTTGCGGCGAAATTCTCGATACAGCAGGTGACTGCGGCGGCTATAATCTGCAATGGGCGTGGTCATCGGGTATGCTTGCAGGCGGAAACTGCGGTAAATCGCTGAAAGGAGCGAAAAAATGATTCGTGTGAATAATATAAAAGTTCCTCTCGGATTTGATTTTTCAAATCTGAAAGGGATTTGCACAGGACAGCTGAAAATTCCCGAAAAATCGCTGATTTCCGTTAAGCTTTCGAAAAAATCCGTAGATGCAAGACGAAAAAGCGATGTTCATTTTATAATTTCCCTTGACATTTCCGCAAAAGGGGAACAAAAGCTGTTGAAACAGCTGAAAAATGCAGTTCCCGTGGAGGAATTCAACTATAAAATTCCACAGGTAAATGCCGAAAAATCGCCTGTTATCGTTGGTTTCGGACCTGCGGGAATGTTTGCCGCACTTGTCCTTGCAATGGCAGGAGCAAAGCCAATTGTCCTTGAACGTGGGCAGGACGTTGACAGCCGTGTAAAATCTGTTGAAAACTTCCAAAACGGCGGAAAACTCAACCCAGAGTCAAATGTGCAGTTCGGCGAGGGCGGTGCAGGCACATTTTCTGACGGAAAACTGACTACGGGAATTAAGGATAAGCGAATTCAGACGGTTCTGAAATGGCTTGTGGAGTTCGGCGCTCCCGAGGAAATCCTTTACCTTGCAAAGCCCCACATTGGCACGGATAAGCTTCGTGACACGGTGAAAAATCTCCGAAAGCGTGTAATTGAGCTTGAGGGCAAAGTGCGTTTCGGTGCAAAATTTGACGGATACACTACGGAAAACGGCTGTATTACGTCGGTTTCTTATACCGATAGTCAGGGCAGTCATTCCATTGAAACGGACAATGTAATTCTTGCCACAGGTCATA
>CALFMA010000597.1 GCA_937880065.1 uncultured Ruminococcus sp. | reverse complement strand
GTATTTTTAACAGTTGTCTTAACACCTTTAATATAGAAGTATCCATCACTACCTAATTTAACATCTGTAGGTAAAACATCTGTACCAACTTGACTTGTAGTAACACCACTGTTAGTCCATGTCATAGTTTTACTTGAACCAGCATGCCATGCACCATAAGCTGTATTTTGACAGAGACACAACACACCCAGAAGGGTATTCTGCCAGTGACTTCAAAGAGCTTCGGGTACAATTGATGGCACTTTCTGAAGAACTTGAACCTGTAATTGGAAAGCTTTGATTGCGAACGAAAATGCGTTGTTGTCGATATATGAAGTTTGATTATGCGGAGGCATCTTTGAGGGACAACTTCTTCAGAGTTAGCGGCCCGTTGGATTTTAATGATCCATTCGAATGTAGGGGATGCTATCATCATTTTGATGAGGTGTTGCGAAAGTATGTTCATCAGAACTTTGAGAGATTGAGGTTTGAGTCTATACGTCGGACCAATTCAACGACGCCGGAACTTCAAGCAAGGTTTACGGAAGAGTTTCTGTTTGAGACATACTTTGATTCAGCATCCCGATCGCTTGACAGTTCTTGGATTAACGCTGTTAATAAAACGGTTTTGATGTTGTGCTTTGTTAAAGAGCGAGGATTGAAGGCTGCCTCTGACGTTTTGTTCTGGTCGCATTACGCGGATTCTGGCAAGGGTGTCCGTATTGTGTTTGACTTGCCCGAAACTCTTGAAACAGAGAAAATCGACCTTGTAATTGAGCTTGAACAATGGAATCCTGAGAAGATTTACGACAGAATGGGTGTAGATACCGAGTATGTAACACTTCTTGGAGTAAAGATTCCGTCACTTACAATTCCTGTAAAGCCCGGACGTAACCTTGCAGTAATTCTTGAAGTTGCGGCAATGAACAACAGACAGAAGAAAATGGGTTATAATGCGGCTGCTGAACTTCTCAACAGACTCGGTATGCAGTCCGACCCGAAGGAAACTGTAAGAAATTACGAAAATTTCTGATATAAAAACTCTGTGGGCGAACCGCACAGCCAATGTGCGGATTTGCCTGTAATAAACCATTATCCATAGGAGCGTAGATATGATAAATATTCTCGAACTGGCAGAGATATGCAGTAAATACGGCTGCAAATACAGCGAAAAATGCTTGCTGAACAGTTACACTACATTTAAAATAGGCGGCGAATGTCCAATTGTCATTGATGTGAATTCGGCTGAATGTGCCGCAGAATTGGCGAAATATCTTACAAAAAGCGGAACACGATATACAGTTCTGGGAAAGGGCAGTAATATAATTGCTTCGGATAAGGGATATAACGGAGTTATACTTCATCTAGGCAGCGATTTTTCTGATGTTGCCATAGACGGCACAACTATCCGTGCAGAGGCAGGAGCGTCACTTGCTTCCGTTTGTCGTGCGGCACAAGAAAACGGTCTGAGCGGTATGGAAAATCTTTACGGAATTCCGGGAACAGTAGGCGGCGGATTATTTATGAATGCAGGTGCATACGGCAGCGAAATGAAAGATGTAGCTGTATCTGCGGAATATGTAGATGAGAACGGAGAAATCCGCACAATGTCTGCTGAGGATATGGAACTTTCCTACCGTCACAGTATATTTTCTGAAAAGAATTATATAATAACAGCTGTAACCTTTGAACTTAAAAAGGGCGACAGCGAGGAAATAAAAGCGGCAATGACCGAATGTATGAAGAAACGTACATCAAAACAGCCTCTTGAATATCCTAGTGCAGGCAGCACATTCAAAAGACCTGAGGGCAGCTATGCCTCACTTCTCATTGAGCAATGCGGCCTTAAAGGAATGTCGGTAGGCGGTGCTGAGGTCAGCACAAAGCACAGCGGATTTGTAATCAATAAGGGCGACGCAACTTGTGAAGATGTCCTTGAACTCTGCCGCAGAGTAAAAGAAATTGTACTTGAAAAAACAGGCTATAGTCTTGAACTTGAACCTGTAATTCTCGAATAAGAGGTTTTAATATGAAGCTTTTGATAGTGACAGGAATGTCAGGTTCAGGAAAATCCAGCGTTATGGATGTTATGGAGGATATCGGATATTACTGCATAGACAATATTCCCCCAAAGCTTATTCGTCAGTTTGTGGAGCTTTGCAACAAATCTGAAATGAATATCGACAAAATTGCAGTTGCCGTTGATATTCGTACAGGCGAAATGTTTGCGGAGATTTATGACTGCCTTAATGCTATGGTAGATGATGAGAAAATTGAACTGAAAGTTCTTTTCATCGAGGCTGAGGATGAGGTGCTTATAAAGCGTTATAAGGAAACTCGCCGCAAGCATCCCCTTGATGAAAAATTCAATGGAAATATGCATGATGCGTTAAGTTTTGAACGCAGACAACTTTCTCGAATGAGAGGAAATGCCGATTTCTTCATTGATTCATCACGTTTATCCGCCTCCGAATTAAAGGAGCAGGTCAGAGAAACATTCCTTGAAAATTCCTCTGATTCATTGGTGGTAAAGGTTATGTCATTCGGCTTTAAATATGGCGTATCCACCGAAGCTGACCTTGTTTTCGATGTAAGATGTCTGCCAAATCCGTACTATATAGATTCACTCCGTGAACACACGGGACTTGAAAACTGCGTACAGGATTATGTAATGCAAATGGAGCAGTCGCAGGAGCTTTTCAAAAAGCTGACTGACCTGATGGATTTCCTTATGCCGCTGTATATCAGCGAGGGAAAGAGCCAGCTTGTAATTGCATTCGGATGCACAGGCGGAAAGCATCGTTCTGTGACATTTGCAGAGCGTATGCATGACTATCTTGAAGAAAAAGGCTACAAGGTGCAGAAATATCACCGTGATTTGCCGAAATACATAAAATAATCCAATTTAAGAAAAAAACGCATACATAATGTGTGCGTTTTTTTATGAAAAGAGATGAAATATAATGTCATTTTCAGATGAAGTGCGTAAGGAAATTTGTGCTAATATAAACGATAAGGATAAGCGTTTTGCCTGCCTTTACGGAATGTTGCTTTTCAGCAGAACTCTTACAGAGGAACGCATATGCTTTCAGAGTAAAAGCAGTATAGCCGCTGATACTTTCGGAGAAATGTTCTCAGCAGTTTTCGGTAGTAAGCCAGAATTCCGCATATCCCACGTAAAAAACGGCAAGGATATGTGTATCTACGATTTGACCGACAAGACGCTCATAGAGCAGGTATTTGCAAAATACGGCTTTGACGGAAAAGAGCGTCACATAAACCGTGAAATTATTTCTATCGGAAGTTTGGGAACATTTACAGCAGGTGTATTTCTTGCAGGAGGAAGCGTAAATGACCCCGAAAAGGAATACCACCTTGAATTTACATCTCCCGAAGAAAAGCTTGCTGAGGAATTAATAGAAATTCTAAGCGAAATTGAGATAAGTGCAGGATTAACTCTCCGCCGCAGTCAGTTTATTGTGTATATCAAGGGAAGCGAATCTATAGAAGATACGCTGACTTTTATTAATGCACAGCAATGCACATTGGAGCTTATAAATGTAAAAATTTATAAGGATATGCGAAACAAAATCAATCGTCAGACAAATTGCGACAATGCCAATATAAGCAGAACAATAAATGTTGCCTTGAAGCAGATTAAAGATATTGAACTTATAGCAAAGACAAAGGGACTTGACAGCCTTTCCGATGAACTGCGGCAGGTTGCTGAATTGCGGCTTGAGGATACATCTCTAAGCTTAAAGGATATTGGAGAAAGTCTTGAACCGCCAATCAGCCGTTCAGGAGTAAATCATCGTTTAATGAAAATTGCAAAAATAGCGGATGAAATCAGAAAAAGCGGAGGGCAAAATGGAAAGAAGTGATTTTGTTCATCTTCATTTGCATACAGAATACAGCCTTCTTGACGGTGCTTGCAGGATAAACGGATTGATGAAACGGCTGAAAGACATTGGACA